>DATKPZ010000254.1:0-10530 GCA_035523815.1 Alphaproteobacteria bacterium | reverse complement strand
TGAACGGCGGTGGTCACCGCATCGATGAATCCCTGATCGGTGTTCGGGGCAAAGTACACGACGATCCGCGCGCCGGGCGCGATGGTGCCCGCAACTTCCACGTCGAGCATCACTTCGGTGTCGGAATCTTGATCGGTCCCCGGTGAATTCGTCGCACCGTCGACCGTTACGACCGTAACCGCCGGCTCCGCAATGCCGAGCTGCGAGCAGTAGGCGGAAAAGTCGCTCGCACTGTATCCGCCGCCAAGCTCGATGATCGCAATCGTTTCGCCCGTTCCGTCGACGCCGGCCGGAAAATCGTACAGCGCCGCAACTTGCGGCGGCGTGAATGACGCAGCCGGATCGACCGCGCGGCGACTTCGCGGGCGCGCCTGGGGGCGCGTGTCCAAGCCGAACACCGCTTCCACCACGTTGGTGAGGCTTGCCGGCAGCGAAATCGGCCCCGTGCGTCCGCGGAACGTCGTGGATCCAAGGCTATACGTTCCGAGCGACACGCCGAACGCCGCCGACATCTGCGCGACGGTGCCTTCCAGCCGCACGGAGCGGCGCGCCGGCTCGCGTTCGATCACGCTCAATCCGTATTCTTGCGCAAACGCCTCGACACGCTCGAGGTCGCCCTCACCCGCGCCGTACGCCGCGGCAAATTCATCGCGCGAGAGATGTCCCGGCAAGGGCGGGCTCGCGTGTTTGGAGCGCACGCGAAGCGTGACGCTCAGCCGTTCGGTTGGGTCGGCAACGCGAACAAATTCTCCGGGCGGCCGGCTGCGCGTGCTGCCGGGTACGATCCAGCGGTCATCCATCGTTTCTCACCCGCTTCATGGAATGGCGTGTGCGCTCGTTCTACCCGCGACGGCGCCCGGATCCTCGCTTTTAGAAATTCCCGAGGGTAAAGCTTGCTTGCGCGTGCCTCGGAACGAGGAAGCCTACGAGCGGTCGAGCCGCGCGTGCAGCCACGGCGCGACGAAGTAGCGCCACAAGATCTTTATCAAGGCGGCCGCCGGAATACCGAGCAGCAAGCCGGGAATGCCGAAGAGCTCGCCGCCCGCAAAGGACGCGAACATCACGCCGATCGGCGAGACGCCGACCGATTGACCCATGATCTTCGGGACCAAAATGTTATCGCTGATGCGAGCCATCACGAACATGATCACCTGCACCCACAGAATCATCCAGCCGCCCTGCGGCGCGCAGAGCACGATCGCGATCGCCTGCGCGATGAGCATTCCGATCACGGGAATCGCATAGGCAACCGCCGTGATGATGCCGAGAATGAGCGAGAACTTGAATCCGATCAGCGCCGAGAGGACCGTTACCACAACGCCGGTGATGGCGCTGACCAGCACCTGACCGGAGATGAAGCTTCCGAAGGTGTCGGCGATTTCGGTGGCGAGTTTTCGCGCGATCTCCCGGCGTTTCGCCGGAAAGAGCGACACGAAACCTTCGACGATTTGCTGATCGTTGACCAAAAAGAAAAACGAGAGCACGATCGCCGAGAAGGCCACGAAGAATGCGGTGGCGGTCCCGATCAGAATGGCGCCGACCGAGGCCAGCGAGCCGGTCACGAGCGCGGTGAGACTCTGGCTCCCGAGCTGCCCGATATCGAACGCGTTCTGCGGCACCCTCAAACCCGGCACGTGACCCTCGAGCCAGAATTCGGCATCGTGCGACCAGACCTGGATCGAAGCCACATAAGCCGGCGCGTTGGTCGCAAGCGCTTGCAGTTGCGCGATCGTCAACGGCACGAGCACGAGTAAGCCGAGCACGATCACCACGGTCAGCACGAGGAAGACGAGCGTGATCGCGAGCGTCTTCGGAACGCCGCGACGCACGAGCGCACGGCAGACCGGATTCACCCCGAACGCGATGAACGCCGCAATCAGAAAGATGGAGATGGTGCGCGGAATATGCTCGGCAAAGACGTAGAGCAGGATCAGGACCGCGATCCCGGCGAGCGCCAGCAGCAGCCGGCGCCAGCCGCTCGGACTCATAGCGCTTTGCACAATAGCCGGCGCTCCGTGCGGTACCCCGCTCGTTCGTAGAGCGCTCGCGCCGCGGCGTTCTCTTCGGTGACCATCAACGCCATATACGGCGCGCCGCGCTTGCGGGCCTCATCTTCGGCCCGTTCCAGCAGTGCCGATCCGATCCCCGCCCCGCGCAACGTTCGTTCGACCGCCATGTAGACGACGAATGCCTGATCGTCGCCGGTTACTTCATCCGGAAGCGAGTTCAAGGCGAGCATAAAACCGGCACGCACGCCGTCGAGCTCGGCGACGAGCGCGACATGTTCGCGGCGATCGACGATCTCCAGAAGCCGCTCGAAATTTGTCAGCACCGCCTGCGGCTCGACGCGCCGTAACGACGAAACACTGTCCATCGCGGTGCGCTTCCCGAGCGTCTCGATGAACGCGCGGTCCTGGGCGCTCGCCGCGCGGATACGCAGGCTCAACTGCGCCGCGAGCCCGGATCGTCGATCGGTGCGCCGGCCGCACACTGCGGGCACTCGGCGGGATCGTGCGATTCGAGGGGCATGTTCAGCAGCGCATGCGTGGGCACGCCGAAATCGGCGGCGCCGCGCTGAACGATGACCCCGACGCCCGCCACTTGCGCGCCGGTCTTACGGACGACCTCGATCACTTCGCGCACGGAGAGTCCGGTGGTCACCACATCTTCGACGACGAGCGCGCGGTCTTGCGCCGTGAGCATGAAGCTGCGGCGCAGCGTCGCGACGCCGTTTTCTTTCTCCACGAAGATCGCATCGGTGCCGAGTTGCCGCGCCACTTCGTAACCGAGTACGATGCCGCCGACGGCTGCGCTCACTACGATCGTCGGCTTGACCGCGCGAAACGCCGCAGCGATCTCTTTTGCCACCGCCTCTACCAGCGGCGGGCTTTCGAGAATGCGAAACTTCTGAATGAAGGCGTCGCTGTGGCGCCCGGAACTCAAACGGAAATGACCGCGGAGAAGCGCACCGCGCTCGCGCAGAGCGCGTTCGAGATCGAACTCAGGCAAGGGCGTGAATGTCTTCCAGAATCGCGCGAGCGGCCGCCGGCGGATCGGCCGCCTGAACGATGGGGCGGCCGACGACGAGATAGTCAGCGCCCGCCGCGACCGCCTGCGCCGGCGTCATCACGCGCTTTTGATCACCGTGCGCCTCACCCGCAGGTCGAATGCCGGGCGTAAGCGTGAGAAAGTCGTGGCCGAAAAAGCTTTTGAGACCGGCAACCTCGTGCGCACTGCACACGACGCCTGCGCATCCCGCGTCGCGCGCCAACGCGGCGAGACGCGTAGCGTTCTCGCCCGGACCACCTTGCAAGCCGAGCTCGGCGAGGTCTTCGGAACCGTGGCTCGTGAGGATCGTGACCGCGAAGATGTACGGCGCTGCGATGCCGAGTTCGTCGGCACGTTCGTGCGCCGACTCGACGGCCGCGCGCATCATTTCGACGCCGCCCAACGCGTGCACGTTCACGATATGCGCGCCTGGACGAACCAGTTGCGTCATTGCGGCGCCGACGGTGCGGGGAATATCGTGTAATTTCGCATCGACGAAGTAGCGCACGTCGCGCGTCTCACAGTACGAGAAGATGCGCTCGGGATAGCCGTAGAGCGATTCCAGCCCGATTTTGAAGATGACGTCGAGCTCGTAGAGTTGATCGATCAGCCGTTCGGCATCGGCCGCGGTGGGCACGTCGAGCGCCACGATCAGCTGGGGCATCAACCTTCGTCTCCCTCATATTGGTAGGGATTACTAAAACCCACGTTCGCCTTTCCCACGATCTGTGCGAGCGAGCGCAGCTTACGTTCTTGCAAGTATAACACGAGCTCCTCGGCGATTCGGACCGGAATCCGCGGGTCGGTGAAGTTCGCGGTTCCGATCGAGATCGCACTTGCCCCGGCCAGAAAAAACTCCAGCGCATCGCTCGTCGTCTCGATCCCGCCTTGACCCACGATGGGGATCTTCACCGCGCGCGACACTTCGTAAACGGCGAGGACCGCGATCGGGCGAATCGCCGCGCCGGAAAGACCGCCGGTGACGTTGCCCAAGCGCGGACTCCAGCGGTCGACGTCGATCGCCATGCCGCGCACGGTATTGATCACCGCGAGCGCGTCCGCGCCGGCGGCTTCCGCCTCGCAAGCGATCGAGGCAATATCGGTCACGTTGGGCGAGAGTTTGACGATCACCGTCTTATCGGTCGTCGCGCGCACGGCGCGCACCACCTTCGCGGTGAGCTTGGGATCGCAGGCAAACGTCTCGCCTTCGCTCGCGACGTTGGGACACGAGATGTTCACTTCGAGCGCGTGGATTTCGTCGCACGCGGCCAGACGCTCTCCGACGTACGCATAGTCGTCGACGCTAAAGCCCGCAACGCTGCCGACGACGGCACATGGACGACTCGCGAACTTTGCGACCTCGTGCTCGAGATACCAGTCGATCCCCGGATTTTGCAGGCCGATGGCGTTGAGCATCCCAGCCGGCGTGTGCACGAGACGCGGGGTCGGATTCCCCAAGCGCGGCAAACGCGTCACGCTCTTGAGCACGACCGCGCCGATCCGCGCTAAGTCGACGAACGGCGCGAACTCCTCGCCGCTGCCGTAACATCCGCTCCCCATGAACGTCGGATACGGCAACTCCAATTTTCCGATGCGTACGCTCAGATCGACGCCGCTCACATTTACCATCGAAGTTCGTGTGCCCAAAAGACTGGGCCCTCCCGGCAGACGCGCGCATACACGACATCGCTCCCGTTGCGGTCGGCCGGCGGAAAGCTCGGCGCCTGCTCCGAGGTGCGCAGGATCGGCACGACGCAGCCCCAACATCCGCCGACACCGCAGCCGAAGGTTTCTTCCAGCGAGAGCTGCGCGGGAACGTTCATCTCTTGCGAGAGACGCGCGACCGCGCGCAACATCGGCGTCGGGCCACAGGCAAGGATCATGTCGGGCGGGTCGGCGGTTTGCGCGAGCAACTCGGTCACGTAGCCCGCATGGCCCATACTCGCATCGTCGGTTGAGACGAGCACCTCGCATCCGTCGCTTGCAAAGCGCTCGCGATCGACCAGCAACGCTGCCGAGCGCGCTCCGTAGAAGAGCCGTACTCGCGCGCCGCCGCGCACGAGCGCTTGGGCTGGAAGCAGCACCGAAGCGATGCCGACGCCTCCGGCGACGATCGCCGCGCTGCGCACCGACGCATCGATTGTAAAGCCATTGCCAAGTGGACCGGCGAGCGTGATGTAGTCACCTGCGCCGAGCGAGGCAAGTTCCGCCGTGCGCTTTCCGACGACGAAGAACATGACGCTTGCACGGTTGCCGCTTGCCTCGTAGATACCCAGCGCCGTCGCTGCACGCTCACCGCCGGGTGGAACGGCCATGACGAACTGTCCCGGCCGCGTCACGCGCACCAGTTCCGGCGCGTCGAATCCTAAGAGCACGACACCCGGAGCAAGCTCTTGCCGATCGAGCACGAGCGCGTGATGGATAGCTGCGGATGTCGCGATAGTGGCCATATGCGTGGACGCGTTTTCGCCAAATTTTAAAAAAAGTCCGCGCAAAAGGGTGAACCGCACCGCAACATTGGCCGTTATATGGTATAGAGAGTTAAAAGCTCAGAAAGGAGGGTCCGCAGATGGCAGGTCTCATGGTCTTCAAATCACTAGCTGACGCGCTTCGCGCCGGTTACCAGGTCTACGATCGTACTGCGGACGGGTATCTCGTGCGAACGAGAACGACTGCAGGATGGGCCATAGCGTTGGTGTCCTGCAAGTAACCCCTTCCGAGCAACAAGAAACAGCGCCGGCTCCTCCCGAGGAGCCGGCGCTGCTGTTTTCCGCGAACCGTTTTTTTACGAGCGATGATCCGGAGGCGGAACCGGCCGCTCGATTTCGGGCGTCGAACCCGGACGCCAGGCGTAGGGCCCGGCGGGCGCTTGCGGCGGCGCACCCGGTCCGGCGCTGGGCGGCGGCCCATACATGCCTTGCTGGTTCATATACGGGCCTGAGCCAAAGCCCGGCAAGCGGGCGCCGTTGAGCACGGCGTTGACGACCTGAGCGATCCCAACGAACATCGGGATCAACCCGCCGAGCAACCAGGGCCCGGCAAACCCGATGTGCCCGAGCGGGCCGATCGAGCCGAGGCCGATGAAGAGCGCCAAGCCGATGAACGCGAGCGTGATGCCCTTACGCAGCTGACGTTCGGCGTAGTAGTAGTCGTCGTAGGCGGGGTAGCCCTTGCCCATGACATTCGGCGGGGGCATCGCGCCGGGGTGCCAGGTTGGCGGCGGCGCCATGTTGCGCGGCATCCCCGTGGGCGGGGGCATCATCCCCCGGCGGATCATTGCCATCCGCTCGTTGTGCTGCAGGACTCGCGTGATGATCCATGCGGCGATCGGTGCCCCGAAGATCAACAGGATCGCAAGCGCGCCCACAAAGTCGTCGTTCATCATAAGGATGCTCCTACAGACGCGGTCCCCAACCCTCGAAGGTGGGGCGCAGGGCTTGGGCGGACTCTGTACCGCCGGCGGGAATCGTCGGCCGCGAGCCGTGGGGGAGCGTTTTGTTTAGCGTCGTCGTCAGGACCATGGTGGGGTGGGACCTCCGTAATTCGTCCTGCCACAGATACGTCCCGGCGCCCCTGGTGTTTCAACCACTCCCGCGAAACACCGCCGCTCGCCCGGGCGTAGGTGGGATATGGCTGCAGCACTCGCGGAGGCGCGCCGCATAGATACTTCGGTACGCCCCAGCCCCGAAGACGGCGAGCTGGTGGCGATGACGCTCGGGGGTCGCTCCGAGGCCTTTGCGATGCTCGTCGAACGCTACGACCGGGCCGTGTATCACCTCGCCTATCGGACGCTCCACGACGTCGAAGAGGCGCGCGACGCCTCGCAAGAGGCGTTCTTCAAAGCCTACCGCTCGCTTCGGACGTTCAAACAAGGCGCAAAGTTCTCAACCTGGATCTTCGCCATCACCTATCACGCGTGCTGCGATCGATTGGCCCGGCGCAAACGTTATAGTAATGAAGAAATGCCCGATCGCGCGGATCCGGGCCCGGGCCCTGAGTCGCAGGCGATCGCCCTCGACCAAGCCAGGCGCCTGCATGACGCGATCGACGCGCTTCCCGAGAAATACCGCACGGTCATCACGCTCTACCATCTGCAAGGCAAGCAATACGAAGAGATCGCACAGGTGCTAGGACTCCCGATGGGTACGGTAAAGACACATTTATTCCGAGCCAAGGAGCACTTGCGCAAGATCCTTGGCGCGGAGGAGGTAGCCGAATGATGTTCGACAACGACGATGCGCTCGACCGGGCGCTCTTTGCCCTTCCGATGGAAGAGCCGCCGGCGGATCTGCGCGCTTCGATTTTGAGTGCTACCATCTATCGTCCCGCCCCGGTGTTCTCGATGCGCGAACTCGTGACGCTGGGCGCAATCTGCGCCGTGCTGGTTTGGCTCATCGCCGAGGTCGTCGCCGGCGGCGGATCGCTGCTGTTCCACACGCTGCAGGCGGTCGGCTCCGGAACGCTGCACGCGCTGAGCAACATATCGCTGCTCCTTTGGGTCGCTGCCGGCGGCGCGACCGCGATTTGGCTCTCGATTTTCACCGGATTCCAACCGCGTGCGCAGGGCGAGGCGACGCATCGTCGCTAATCCCGCTCGGGTATGAGCGAGACGGAGAACCGCTTCAGGGTTTTGGTGATCGAGGACGACGCCGCAATCGGCCGCGTCCTCCAGCTCGAGCTCGAGCATGAGGGCTACGACGTGGAGAGCGCGCGCGACGGCCTCGAAGGCCTGGAAAAAGCGCTCAAAGAGCCCGACCTCGTGATCCTCGATCTCATGCTGCCCCGCATGGACGGACTGGAAGTATGCCGGCGGATTCGCGCCAAAAGCCGCGTGCCGATCATCATGCTCACCGCGAAAGACCGAGTTCCCGACCGCGTGAGCGGTCTCGACGTGGGCGCCGACGACTATCTCACCAAACCGTTTGCCACCGAAGAACTCCTTGCGCGGGTGCGCGCGCGCCTGCGCGAACGAGCGCCGCAAAGCAACGTCATCCACCATCGCGACGTGGTGATGGATCGCGACCGGCACGAAGTCACGCGCGGCGGCAAGCCGATTACGCTGACCGCCAAAGAATACGCGCTGCTCGAATATTTGCTGCTCCATCGCAACAAGGTGCACACGCGGGACGAACTCTTCAACGGCGTATGGGGCAGCGATTTCTTGGGCGACTCCAACCTGATCGACGTGTACGTCCGCTACCTGCGCGGCAAAATCGATGAAGGCTTCGACGAGAAACTGATTACGACGGTACGCGGCGTCGGCTACACGATCAGGGATTGAAACTCTCCCTGAGGTGGCGCATCGCCGCCGCATATGCGATTCTGCTCGTCGCCGCGCTGGGCGCGACGAGCGCCGTTATCGCCTGGCGCTTTCAAGCGATCCTCTTCCACGAAGCTCGCTCGCGCATCGACGCGACGATGAACGAAATCGTCAGCGCCGTGCAGCCGGTCAGCGCCCTCCCGTTCGGCGGCGTGATCGACGAATCGTTCTTAGAGATCTTCAACGGGAAGAACCTGGCCGCGTGGGAAGGACCGACGACCTTCATTCAGGTCGATACCATTCGCGGTTATCCGATCGCGCGCTCGCCCAATCTCGGCGCGCTCAGCCTCCCTCCCAATATGTCGCTCACGCAAAAGCATACGCGCGCGTTTCGCATGGTGACGCTCGGAACGCGTCCGTTCTTGGTGGAAGACCGCCTGCTGCGCAGCGGCTCGTTCTCGGTGGTGCTGCACGTCGCCGAGTCCCTCGACGAGCTCAATCGCACGTTCGCGCAGACGAGCCGGACCATCGTGCTGATCCTCGCGGTCGCGACGATTCTCGTCGTGGTGATCTCCTTTGTGCTGGCTTCGCAGGCGATCGGCCCGATCACCCGTCTCTCGCGGGCCATGCGTGAAATCGGCTCGGAGCGTCTCGACTTGCGCCTGCAAGGCGCAGCGCGCGGCGATGAGATCGGCGAGTTGACGCGCAGCTTCAACGACCTGCTCGCGCGCTTGCAAGAAGCGTTCGCGCGCGAACGCCAGTTCATCTCCGATGCCTCGCACGAACTCAAGACGCCGCTTACGTCGATCAACGCCAACGCTCAGTTGCTGCTGCGCTGGGCCGATCGCGACGAGACGATCCGCCGCGAAAGTCTCGAGACGATTCAACGCGAGAGCGCGGCACTCGCCGACATGGTCAACGGGATGCTCATGCTGGCCAAAGCCGATCGTGGCGATGCGATGCCGAAGGAACCCGTTTCGCTCTCGATCGTCGCACAAGAGGCGCTGCGCGGCGCAGCCCAGCGCGCCGCGGAAAAGCATCTCACGCTGGATCTCGAAGCTCCATCGCCCTCGCCGCTCGTCGAGGGCGACGCGCACTTGCTGCGTCAACTGGTGAGCAACTTGGTCGACAACGCGATCAAATTCACGAAAGAGGGTGGGGTGAGCGTGCGCATCGGTGAGGATGCGCACGATGCCTGGATCGAGGTCGCCGACACCGGTTCCGGCGTTCCGGAGGAGGAACTCGCGCATATCTTCGAACGCTTCTATCGTGCCGACAAAGCCCGCTCGCGCGACGTGCCGGGAACCGGGCTTGGTCTTGCAATTGTACGTTCGATTGCGCGCGTGCACGGGGGCGAGATCGAGGCACACCGGGCGGCCTCTGGCGGAGCGCTTTTTCGTGCGCGATTCCCAAAGATCGAAGACCTCACCCAGTCTTCATGAAAACGGGCACTGTTGCTGCCTATTATCGTGTGGTGATGGCGACCACTTGGCGGCGGGGGCTCGCGGGGCTCCTGTCCGTTTTTGCGTTCCTGGCCGGCACGTGCGTTCGCGCAAATGCCGCGACGTCGTTCATCCCCACCACGCCGGCGCCATTCGTCGTCGTGCAGCTCGACAGCGGCGCAGTAAACATCCGTACCTGGGACCGCGCCGCGATTGCGATCGAAGCCGATCCAACCGTCACGTTCAACCATGCGCCGCCACGCCAAGTCGCCTCGCGCGTGCCGCAGCAGATCCCGCTCTGGTCGCAGACCATCGAAACGCCGCAGGGGCAGCTCGAGCTTCCGCCCGAGCCTTTTCCTCTGCCGCCGTTCGCGCCGGGCGAACACGACGCGCTGGTCGTTCGCGGCCAGGGCGACGTAACGCTGACCGTACCGCAGCAATCGCCACTGCTGCTGATCAACGTCCGCCTGGGTTCGGTCACCATCGCGGGCTATTCGGGCACGGCCTTCGTCGCGCATGTGACCGCCGGGGACGTGCACATGGAGAACGTCTCCACCACCGCCGCCGTGCAAGTGAACAACGGTGCGATTTTCGCTTCGGATTCCAACTTCCCACGCGTGCGGCTGCGCACGGGACGCGGTAGCGTGTTCATGAGCGCCTGTCGCTCGCAACAGATTCAAGTGACCAGCCTGACCGGCTCGATCGTCTACGACAACGGGGTCTTCGAGCCCGGACTCGCCCACTTCGAAACGACGCGCGGCAGCATCGCGATTGGTCTGG
>DATKPZ010000253.1:0-3493 GCA_035523815.1 Alphaproteobacteria bacterium | reverse complement strand
GCTCTCGCGGAATAACCGCAAGCGTGCTCGACGTTTTCGCGACGAGCGTGCGATCGCCGTCGCGCTCGGCGAAGACCTCGGCTTCCACGAAGATCAGGGTTTTGCCGGCGCGCAGCACGTTCGCGCGGGAGTGCAGCACCTCTCCGGCGGCCGGGCGCAGGAACGCCGTCTTGTTCTCCACCGTGATGACGTCTTGATCGTCGCGCACGACCGAGGTCGCAGCGCCGCCGCAGGTGTGATCGGCGAGCGTCATCACGACTCCGGCATGTGCGAACCCGTGTTGCTGGCGGAATCCCGTGCGGATCTCTTGCCTGGTTTCGCACCAGCCGCGCCCGTAGCCGACGAGTTCGATCGCCATCGTGCGGACGAAATCGGCACGTTCGAAGACGTCGGGAACCGCGCCGGGCTTCTCGCTGTCCATGGGGACTCCATTCGCGGTGCGGCGGTGCAACCTTGGGGCCTAGCCCAAGGGTTGACATGCCTGGAGGCAAGAATCAACAACCTATGAGTGCTTTAGCAGACGTCGGTCAGACGAATTTTCAGGACGAAGTCCTCGGCAGCAAAGAGCCGGTGCTCGTCGATTTTTGGGCCCCGTGGTGCGGCCCGTGCAAGATGCTCTCGCCGGTGGTCGAGAAGGTCGCGGCGGCGAACAGCGGCAAGGCGAAGTTCGTCAAGCTCAACACCGACGACAACCCGAATATCGCGGGGCAATATCAGGTCTCGGGAATCCCGTGCCTGATCCTGTTCAAGGACGGCCAGCCGGTCGACCGGATCGTGGGCTACGTTCCGGAAAACGTGATCTCGGGAATGCTCGCAAAGCACGTCGCATAAGAAACGTCGCTTTTGCCGCAACAAAAGTGATCGTTTCTGACCATGCGTAAGCAATCGATTCCCGCCGTTCACCGGTTGCTGGAAGATCCGTCCGTCGCGCCCTACGAGTTGCTCGTGGGGCGCGATGCGTTACGGGGGTTGATTGCGGCAGAGCTGGACCGCGTGCGTGCTGCGGATGCGGTGCCGCCGTTCGAAGCGATCGTGCGGCGTCTGGTCGATCGAGCGGCTGAGCAGGCGACGTCGAGCTTGCGAGGGGTCATCAATGCGACGGGTACCCTGCTGCACACCAATCTCGGTCGCGCGCCGCTCGCGTCCAGCGCGTTCGATGAAGCGCGCGCGATCGCGCAAGGTTACTCGAACCTCGAATACGATCTGAGCGCGGGCGAACGCGGCTCGCGCTATTCGCACGCTAGCGATCTGCTTCGGCACATAACGGGCGCACAGGACGCGCTGGTGGTCAATAACTGCGCCGCCGCGATCCTGCTGATCCTCGACACCTTTGCACGCGGCGCCGAAGTGGTGCTCGCACGGAATCAACTCATCGAGATCGGCGGCGGCTTTCGCTTGCCCGACGTGCTGGCGCGCAGCGGAGCAACGCTGGTCGAGGCCGGCACGACGAACAAAGTGTACCTCGAAGATTACGAGCGCGCGCTTTCGCCGCGCACGGCGCTGCTGATGCGCTCCCATCAGTCGAACTATTCGATCGAGGGCTTCGTCCACGACGTCGAGCCGGCTGCGCTTGCGGCCTTCGGGCGACGGGTGGGCGTGGCGGTGGTCGAAGATTTGGGAAGCGGGGCCCTGGTCGACTTGCGCGAGTATGGGCTCTCTCACGAGCGCACGGTACAGGACGCCGTCGCCGACGGGATCTCGCTGGTGACCTTTTCCGGCGATAAGCTGCTCGGCGGTCCGCAGGCCGGCGTCATCGTAGGGACGCGCGCGCACGTTGCGCGGCTGCGCTCGAATCCGCTCGTTCGTGCGCTGCGGGTCGACAAAGTGACGCTCGCCCTGCTCGGCGCGACGCTGCGTTTGTACGCGGAGAAGCACGCGCGCGAGACGATACCGTTCTTCCGCATGCTGGCCCAATCGACGGACGAACTGCGCGCGCGTGCGATGCGGATTGCGGCGGTTGTGCCTTGCGCCGCGGTCGCCCCGCTCGAGGGCCGTGTCGGCGGCGGCTCGTTGCCGCAGGCACGTATTCCCTCGGTCGGGCTTGCGATCGAGGGGGCACGGCCCGACGAACTCGCCGCGCGGCTGCGCAGAGGCTCGCCGCCGATCGTAGTCCGGATCGAACAGGCGCGCGTGCTCCTCGATCTGCGCACCGTCGAACCCGAGCACGACGAAGCACTCGGCGCGCGTTTATCCTACGTCTTGCAGGGCGAGTCCGAAGTGACGCCGGTAAAGAAGGTTGATTCGTTCGGATAGAATGCGCCTCGTGCTGCAAACGTCCCAGGGCGCGTCTCTTGCCAGAAAATGCCGTTACGATGCATGACGCAATGGCTGTCGTAGGTGACCGGGCCGCGATCGCGGTCGCGCTTTAGCCGGAGCTGGGTGACGACGGCACCGCTATTGTGTCCGGGCGCGCTCGTTTCGGTGCGTATCTGAAAATACGTTCGTTCGGAGGGACTGACGAAACGCGCGGCGGGCGCCGAGCAAATCGTGCGATCGTCGACCAGCAGTCGCAGCAGACCGTTGCGAACGTAGATGCCCAGGCGATGCGGACGCCCGTCGTCGACGAAGAGGTTGGTGTCCCGGTACTCGACGCTTTTGCTGCGGGGCAGCGCCCAAGCGATGGCGATATGCGGACGATAGTCGAAGCGCGCCCAGCGGCTGATCTCGATCTGCGCGGTCACGTTTTCGTCGTCGAGCGGGGCGAAGTGAATCGCGCCGTCGTACCAGCCTCGCCGTCCGTCGAGCGGTGTCGTAAACATCGCGTCGGCGCCGTAATCGGCTCGCAGGCGCCGGTCGCCGACGTAAAGGTAGGTAACGCCCTCGCCGATGTCAACGGCATTGGTCTTCGGTTTGTAGTCGGGCAAGAGCGGAACCGAGCACGTCCACAGCGCGCTCGCTAAGATATGTGCGATCAGCATGATGTCTAGGAGAGGCGAGCCGCGCTGCAAAGTGTTGGCGGGGCAACACCCCGGCAAAGCGGAATGGCAGTGGCCGTGAAGGGTATCTTTGCGCGCCAGCCGCTCGCGTGGACATCGCGGGAGACCGGCGGGCCGACGCTGCGTCGTACGCTCGGGTGGCCGGCGCTCACGGCAATCGGTCTCGGGACGATGCTCGGCGGGATTTTCCCCACGATCGGTGCGGGCGCGCACGCAGCGGGCCCGGGCGTCATACTTGCCTACGTGCTTTCCGGCTTGGTGAGCTTGTGCGTGGCGCTGTGCTATGCCGAATTTGCCTCGATGGTCCCGGTCGCCGGCAGCGCGTACACCTACGCATATGCCACCCTCGGCGAAGTGGTCGCATGGGTGATCGGCTGGGACTTGATCCTCGAATACGGCCTTTCCGTCGCCCCAACCGCATCGTCATGGTCGGCGTACGCGCAGCAAGTGCTCGGCGGGATCGGAATCACGCTCCCTCGGGCGCTTCAGACCGGCGCCGTTACCTTGGGACAGATCGACGTGATCGCGGCGCTGATCGTGCTCGTGATCACCGCGCT
>DATKPZ010000252.1:0-4793 GCA_035523815.1 Alphaproteobacteria bacterium | reverse complement strand
CTATCAAGATCAGATGATCTATCCGTCGTATCAAGTGCAGCCGCTCACGCCCGGCGCGCAGCTATTGCAGAACTACGGTCTCACGCAAACGCCGTGCGGGCCGCCGAATCTCGTCGTGATCTGGGGTCCCGGCGATAGCGTCATCTGCGCGTACCCCAATAATCTCGTTTCCGCCGGCAACTATCAGATCGACCCGACCACGCTGTCGCTCGTCTCGGCGCCGACGCAGCCGCCTCAATGAATCTCGAGGATCAATCGTTCGCTGACGGCCCGCGCATCGGCCGGAAGCGGCACGAAGTCGAGCGCGGATAAGAAGCGCGCCTCGTCGTTTCCGCCGCTCGGCGAGATCGCCCAGGTGAAGAAATTCTTCAGCGCAACGGCACGCGCGGCATCGGGTTGCGCTTTGCGCACGATTGCGTACTCGTAACTGACGATCGGGTAGGCCCCTTTGCCGGGCCGATCGATGAGCAACGCGCGCCCGTCCGCGCCGATCTTTGCCGCGGCGACGGCCGCGCTCATCGTGGCAGGCGTCGGCAGCACGAACTCGCCGTCGCGCGATTGCAGCGCGGCATAGCCAAGATCGCCGAAGCTGATCTGCGGCACGTAGCTGACCGCGACGTACGCGATCGAACCTTCGAGCTTGCTGCAGCGATCCACCATGCCGTCGT
Organism: Alphaproteobacteria bacterium; assembly: GCA_035523815.1. Classification (GTDB taxonomy): domain Bacteria; phylum Vulcanimicrobiota; class Vulcanimicrobiia; order Vulcanimicrobiales; family Vulcanimicrobiaceae; genus Aquilonibacter. The sequence continues at coordinate 4,125 of DATKPZ010000252.1, read as the reverse complement.
TCCCGCGCGCCTCTTCCATCGTGTCCACCTTGGGCCAACGAATGAGCGTTCCGTATCCCGCCGTCCAGCTCTTGGCCGACTTCGCGAGATACTGCGTGAACATGAAGGTGTCGCCCGAGCCTTCGCTGCGTCGAATCGGAATGATGGTTTCGTGCGGGAGATCGCCGGCGATCTGCGGATTGATCGCGCGAATTCGCGGATCGTCCCAATAGCCGATCGCTCCCGTGTAGATGCCCGCGAGAAGATTTCCCGTAAGATTGACGTGCTCGTCACCGATCGCTTGCACGTTGTATGCGATCACTTGCGCCGAAACGGCGACGGGGATGTTGAGCATCGTATCGTGCGCGAGCTGCTCATCGCTCAAGTACGCATCCGACGCGCCGATATCGACCGTTCCCGCGATCGCCTGCGCGATGCCGGCGCCGCTGCCGGTGCCTGCGATCGCGATCGTGACGTCGGTGTGGGCGCGATGATAGGCTTGCGCCCACAGCGCCATCAACGGAAACAAGAGCGTGGACCCGGTTTCGCGCAAGGCCAGCATGGCGTTCGGCGCCGCGGCGAGGAGCATCACGGCAAGAAACGCCGACGCCAGCTTGGCGAGCAACGCAGTTCGCATGATCCCATTGTCGCAGATACGCATTAACGCCCATTAAGGGAGGCGTTAACGTGGCAGCGAAGGCCCTTAAACGGAGGTATCGCTATGGATGTTTCACGCAAGGGCTTTCTCGCCGGAACGGCCGCTGCGGCCGCAGCGGCCGCCGGCGCCGCCCCTTCTCTCGTCTCCGCGCAGAGCGGCTCGCCGACGGTTACGGGGCTAACCTTCACGATGTTGCGCGACGGGGGCGTCGATCACATCGGTATTCGCGGCAAACACGGCATCATCGACGTGGCGCGCGCGGCAAGCGCGCTCGGCATCTCGAGCCCGCCGCAAACCATCGAAGACGTGATCGCGGGGCGCGGCGACGTCGGCGCGCTGCAGCGAATCGTCGCTCAAGCACCGATGAGCGCCGTGCGCAGCGAGTCCTCGGTGCAGTACGGGCCGCTGGTCTCCTCACCCGAGAAGATCCTGTGTGTCGGGCTGAATTACCGCGCGCACTTGGCCGAAACGAACATGAAGCCGCAGCCGTATCCCGACCTCTTCAATAAATACAACACCTCGCTGAACCGGCACAACGGAACCGTATCCGTGTCGACCCTTCCCCTCAAAGAGTTCGACTACGAGTCCGAATTGGTGCTGATCATGGGCAAGGAGGCACGCAACGTCTCCGAAGCCGACGCCCTCTCCTATGTCTTTGGGTACGCGTGCGGCAACGACTTCAGCGCGCGCGACGCGCAACTGCGTGTTTCGCAATGGATGACCGGCAAGACCCCCGATGAGTTCGCACCGCTCGGGCCGTGGCTGGTTACCGCCGACCAAATTTCGGATCCGCAGACCCTGCAAATTCAAACCTTCGTCAACGACGAAACGACGCCGCGCCAAGATATGAATACGGCACAGATGATCTTCTCGTGCGCCAAGATCATCAGCTACATGTCCGAGTTCATCACGCTCAAACCGGGCGACGTGATCTACAGCGGCACGCCGAGCGGCGTGATCCTCGGATACCCCGAGGACAAACGGGTCTGGCTCAAGGCGGGCGATCGCATCACCACCAAGATCTCGAAGCTGGGCGAGCTGAAGTTTACCCTGACGTAGGGAATGCGCGCGCCGTCGCCTCGTCGGCCGGAAAAAACGACTCGACCATGAGCTCGGCAACCGTGACGTCGACGGGCGTTCCGAATGTCGCAATCGTACTCAGAAATGCGAGCTCGCGATCCCCGTCGCGAATACGTAGCGGGATCACGAGCTCGCCGGCTCGCGCTTCGACCTCCTCGCTCTCGTCGCAGGGGTAGCCCCGAAGCTCCTCGAGCAGCGCGGCAAGCTGCTCGTCTTGCGAGAACTCCGCTTCGCGCCGCAGAAGATCGAGCAGATGCGCGCGCCACTGCGCGAAGTTGATAATGCGCGGCGCCATACCGCGCGGGTGCAGCGTGAGACGCAGCGTATTGGCGGGCGGCGTGCGCAGTGATTCGTCGACGTCACCCATCAAGCGCAGCGCGCTCGCGTTAGCCTCGACGAGATTCCACCGGCGATCCACGACCACCGCGGGAAACGGCCCCTGTAAGATGGCGCGCAGCACCTCGCGCACCGGCGACATCGCCGGGGCGTCGAGGGGCGCCTGCGAGAAGACCGGGGCAAAACCGGCCGCGACCAACAAACGATTGCGCTCGCGCAGCGGGACGTCGAGACGTTCGCTCAGTTTGAGCAGCATCTCCCGGCTGGGCTTCGAGCGGCTCGTCTCGATAAAACTCAAATGGCGCGCGGAAATTTCCGCGTCAACCGCGAGCTCCAACTGGCTCAGGCGCCGGTGTTCGCGCCACGTTCGCAAGAGCGCTCCGACCGGCTGCTGCACGGCTACACTCATCGTTCCCTCCCGCATCATTCTCCGGAGTGTGACGCCTCTTCGCAATTACCTACGAGGTAATCGACCTTACGCTGCGGCCATGCGATCATCGCTGACACCGACAAGGAGATCTTACCGATGCCGTATTTCAAAAGCCCTGACGGAACCAGGCTGCACTACCGCGACTGGGGCGGCGGTCCGCCGATCGTGCTCGTGCACGGGAACAATGTCGATTCGAACTTCTGGGAATATCAGGTCACCGTGCTCGGTGAGCATGGCTGCCGTGCGATCGTTCCGGACCGCCGTGGCCACGGCCGTTCGGACTACGTCGCCCGCGGTTTCGACTACGATACCTACGCAGGAGACTTGGCCGCGCTGCTCGAGCATGCGGACGTGCGCGATGCCACGCTCGTCGGCCACTCGACCGGCGCGAACGCGATCGCCCGTTATCTCGCTCGCTACGGAGCAGAACGCATCGCCGGCGCCGTGCTCGTCTCGATGGTCAGCCCGATGCCGATTCTACCCGAGGATCGAGCGGCGATCGAGGCTGCGCAGTTGGTCGTCGACTCGACCATCAACGATCGGCCAAAATTCTTTGCCTCGCTCAAAGAAGCGTTCTTCGCAAGCGGGGCCTCACAGGAAGCGATGGATGCGCTGATCGCGCGCACGCTCACGGTCCCGCTCGAGGTCGCTGTAAAGACCGCACGGACCTTCTTGGATCCACGCAGCGACAATCTCTCGGACCTGCGGGCGTTCACGGTTCCCACGCTGATCGTGCACGGCGATAAAGACAGCTTCTCGCCCTTTGAGAACTCGGGTCGACTTGCGCACCAGGCGATTCCCGGCAGTCGCCTGCTGCTCTACGAGGGAGCCTCGCACGGCCTCACGATCTCCGAGCAGGGACGCTTCACGAGCGATCTGATCGCGTTTATCGAGGAGTTAAGCCTGGTATCGCGGTGAGAGGCCGAGGCTGGGCCCCGGAGAACATGGCAGAGCGATGAAAGCGCTGCTCGGGATGCTCGGCCTCTTGAGCCTGCTCTACGGATGTGGTGGCGGGGGGTATCTGCCATACGCGCCGCACGCCTTGAACTCCCTGCAGATCAGTTCGCTCGTCAATGAGGCGTCGCTGACTACCGGTACGCCGCCGGGGCTGCTTCGCGCGGTGATGATGGCTGAGTCTGCAGGCGATCCGTCGGCCATCAGCTTGGCGGGCGCGCAAGGATTGATGCAGCTCATGCCCGGCACCGCAGCCGGGTGCGGCGTCTCCGATGCGTTCGATCCGAATCAAAACGTCGCGTGCGGAGCCGGCTATTTGAAGCGACTGCTCGACCGCTATCACGGCAACGTGACGCTGGCGGTCGCTGCCTACAACGCCGGGCCGGGAGCGGTCGACCGCTACCACGGCGTGCCGCCCTATCCGGAAACGCAAGCCTACGTCGCTCGCGTCATCTCGGCCTACCGGAGCTTCTAGCTCCGGCTCATTCATGGCGACGCTCACCGAACGCCGGCCGCACCCCGCAATCGATTTCGCGGAATGGCGCTTGCCGATTCTCGATCGCTATTTGCTGCGCGAAATGACCGGCCCGTTTCTCTTTTCATTTTTCGCCTATCTGATCTTCTGGGCGCTCAACATCTTCTTCGTCGCGGCGGATTACATCATCAATCAGCACGCGCCGTTCTTCTT
>DATKPZ010000251.1:0-3013 GCA_035523815.1 Alphaproteobacteria bacterium | reverse complement strand
GCGAGCGAAAAGCGACGGCCTCGCACCACCGCGTCGTAGAGGGTCGTCCACAGCGGCGAGGTCGAGACCAGCAGCGTTGACACCGCGACGGTCGTGTATTCAAGCGACGCGATCCAGGTTGCGAAGTGTACGGCGAGTGCCGCCCCCGCCGCCCAGAGAAGTGCGCGCTGCGCGCGAGGCAGCGGCGTCATGGGCTTGCGATGGAGAGCGCCGATCGTAAGCAGCACGGCCGAGGCGAGCGACAATCGAAGCGCAGCGACCATCAGCGGCGCTGCACCTGCGAGGGCATACCGGGCAAAAATAGCGGCGGCACCCACTGCGAGTTGGGCACCGCCGAGGATTAGGTATCGAAGGAGCGTTGGCTACCGTGCCGGCGGCGTCGGCCGAGCTCCCGGTCGCGGCATTCCTCGGATCGGCGCCGGGGAGGGATGGCTCACCGTAATCGGCACCGAGGTCGTGCTTGGCGTCGGCACCGGTGTCGTCGGGCTCGGCGACGGCGAGGGCGAACTCTTGCTGTTGACGATGGTCGTCGTCACCGCGGCAGCGGTAACGGCTCCGGCAGCGATCGCCGTTGTCGCGCCGGCTCCCGCGGCCGCTCCACCCGTGGCGGCTCCGGTGATCCCGAGCGAACTTGCGTTCACGGGGGCGCCCAGTTCGCTGAACGGCGTGAACATCGTCTGCGTCACTCCGGTCACCGATGCGGTGACGGCACCCGCGGCGGCGGTTGCAACCAGTGACTGCCCCGCTGCGAGCGTGAAAACTTGCCCGTTTACGAGCGTTACTTGCACCGGTAACGCCGGATTGCTCAGCGCGTACACGTTGACTTGAAGGCCGCTTGGATTTGCCGCGATGTCACCGATGGTGCCGCGCACGGCGATCTGGCCGGTCGACGTCTGGAACTGATAATCTGCTTTCGCGCCCTGGGGATGATTGACCGTGAAGCGCATCTTTCCGAGCACGACGAAGCGCGCGTGCGCGATGTCGGTTTGATTGAACGAGACCATCTGTACGCTGCTGTTGGAAGCCATCTCGATCTGCGAGCTGTCCGGAAGCGTGATGGTGGCGAGCGAGTTGGCCCCCGTCGCGGCGTAGTCGTTGTCGCTGAGCGTCGTGTTCGCCTTCGGGGCGAGCGCCCTGGTCGGCGTCGGTCCCGCGCCGTAGGTAACCGAACCCTTGATGTTCTGCAGCGTCTTGTCGGTGTCTGCCGGCGACGCAACGACCGGGAGCAGCGCAATGAGCGCGGTGAATAACGAAGCGCACAGGGCCTTCATAAGGTGCTCCTTGAGCAAGCAAATTGTCTCTAGTCACCCGTTCGATTGGTTGCTTTCGCCCCCTTCAGTCGTTTGGCCCAGTTGGCCGAGTTTGCCCAAATCGGCCGATGCGGGGGAAGGGCTGGGCCCCGTCGTAGCCTGTTCCATCGCGGGAGCTCGTGAAACGCGGGCTGAGAGGGGGCTTCGCCCCGACCGCAAGAGCTGCGAAAAGCGCGCCGGCGGTTTTTTTCGTAGCCCATACTGCCCAGGTAATGCTGGGATAGGAAAGGACACCATATGAAGCGGTACGTCCAGGGCAGCGATCCATCGATTCGCGTGCCCGTGCGTGAAATTGCGTTGACCGACGGCACCTCGCACACCGTCTACGACACGAGCGGCCCATACACCGATCCGTCGGTACAGGTCGACGTGCGCCTGGGCCTGCAGCCGATGCGCGAACGTTGGATCGAGGCGCGCGGCGACACGGTGGTGCTGGATAAGCAGACGTCGCTCTATCGCTTTGCCAATGCGCGAGCGATTCGACGCGCGAAACCCGGGGCCAACGTCACGCAGATGCACTACGCGCGGCGCGGAGAGATTACGCCGGAGATGGAGTTCATCGCCATCCGCGAAGGCGTTGAACCCTCGTTCGTTCGGGACGAAGTCGCACGCGGCCGCGCGATCATTCCTTCGAACGTCAATCATCCCGAGAGCGAGCCGATGATCATCGGCCGGGGATTCCACGTAAAGATCAACGCCAACATCGGAAACTCGGCGGTGGCTTCGACGATCGAAGAAGAGGTCGATAAAATGACGTGGGCGACGCGTTGGGGCGCGGACACGGTGATGGATCTCTCGACGGGGAAGAACATCCACGAAACGCGCGAGTGGATTTTGCGTAACGCGCCCGTTCCGATTGGAACCGTGCCGATCTATCAAGCACTCGAAAAGGTCAACGGCAAAGCGGAAGAACTGACTTGGGAACTCTATCGCGACACGCTGATCGAGCAGGCCGAGCAAGGCGTCGATTATTTCACGATTCATGCGGGCGTGTTGCTGCGCTATGTGCCGCTCACCGCGAAGCGCATCACCGGCATCGTTTCGAGGGGCGGGTCGATTCTCGCGAAGTGGTGCCTCGCGCATCACCGGGAGAATTTCCTGTACACGCACTTCGAAGAGATCTGCGAGATCATGAAGGCCTATGACGTAGCGTTTTCGCTCGGTGACGGCCTGCGACCGGGCTGTACGGCCGACGCCAACGACGCCGCGCAGTTCGGCGAGCTGGAAACGCTCGGTGAATTGACGCAAGTCGCGTGGAAGCACGACGCGCAGGTGATGATCGAAGGCCCGGGTCACGTGCCGATGCACTTGATCAAAGAAAATATGGACAAGCAGCTCGAGATCTGTCACGAGGCGCCGTTCTACACGCTCGGACCGCTGGTGACCGATATCGCGCCGGGCTACGATCACATCACGAGCGCCATCGGCGCGGCGATGATCGGGTGGTTCGGCACGGCCATGCTCTGCTACGTGACGCCCAAAGAGCACCTCGGTCTGCCCAACAAAAAAGACGTGAAGGACGGCGTCATCGCCTACAAGATCGCCGCGCATGCCGCCGACATGGCGAAAGGACATCCGCGCGCGCGCCACTGGGATGACGTCCTTTCCAAAGCGCGCTTCGAGTTTCGCTGGGAGGATCAGTTCGAGCTTGCCCTCGATCCCGAAACGGCGCGCGAGTTCCACGATGAGACGTTGCCCGCGCC
>DATKPZ010000250.1:0-3892 GCA_035523815.1 Alphaproteobacteria bacterium | reverse complement strand
GATCATGTCGATGGACCGGCGCTACGAGACCAACGTCGATTCGCTCGGTCGCATTCCGGCCGCGGCGCAAGAGGGCATGGACGTGAGTCCGTCCTACGTGGTCGTGGGCAACCAGCCGGTCAGCCTGCGCGAATCGATGCTCGCCGAAGCGTTACGGATGGGCGAGAACGTGGTACGAGTGAGCAAGGAGATCGCCGGCCCCAAGGGTCTCTTCGGTGCGTTCTGCATCGAGACGATCATCACGCCGGATATGCAGTATTACGTCATGGAAATCTCGGCGCGCATCGTCGCGGGAACCAATCTCTTCATCGACGGGTCGCCCTATTCGTATCTCAACTACTCGGAGCCGATGTCGACCGGCCGGCGGATCGCCCGGGAGATCAAAAACGCACTTCTGACCAATAATTTGCGTTTGGTCTTAGATGATGGTTCGGTGCTTTAAGGCGCTTCTTCCGGTTTGCGCGATGATCGCGGTCATCGCCGCGCTCACGCTCCCCGCGCGCGCGACGCTCGAGGCCGATCCGGAGGTGCTCTACCAACAGATGAAGGCGGCCTACGATAAGGCCGCTGCCGCGCAGTGGGATTTCGTCGATCAGGAAGTCTATCTCTCGACGATCTTCAACGCTGGACGCGCGTACTCGCTGCAGCGTCCCGACGATCCGGCCTTCCGCGAGCTGGAAACGTTGACCGTGCAGATCGGGGCCGGTCTGCACTACAACCCGCTCACCAATCACGACGCCGCCGTGTGGTACGTGCGCGAGGCCGCCGTCTGGGTGAGCCGCAACAGCAGCGACCCGGCGCTGGTGGCCGACGCGAACGCGCTGCTGGAGCGGGTGAACTCCGAGGACGAACCCGAGAAGCTCGCGCAGCTGGCGGACGAGGACGCGCAAGCCAATGCCGCCGCGTATCCGTCTGACTTCGACACGCGCCTGCAAACCCTCGAAGCCGACTGGCGCGCGTGGCTCCTCACCGGTGACCGCTCGTGGCGTTCGTTGGCGTTTCAAAAAGCCGCGGCTCCCGGCTTTCCGCTGGCGCACCTGCCGACCACGTACGGACCGGAGTTCGTGAGCGCGGTCGAACTCGCGCAGGCCGGCACGGTCGGCGACTTCACTCAAGGTGACCGCACGAACGCAAACATCATCGCGCAGCGGCTCAAAGATCTCACCTCGCCGCTCATCATCGCCAGCGTCACGGCGGTGCCGCACGACAAGTATCTGACCACGCTCGCTCCGGCCGACGAGTATTTCGGGCGGATGGGATACTCCATCCTCGGCATCGAGAACGAGCTCAAGCACATCAACTTTATGCTCAACTACAACTACGGGAACCGCGAGGCCGCGCAGACCGTGCTGGTGGCGCAGTCGATCGACGACATGCACAAGGTGTACCCGCGCGATCGCGATATGCCCAAGCTCCTGTACAGTTGTTTGACCACGCTGCGGCGAATGGATTCCTCCGACGCGAAGGCCGCCGCAGATCACCTGCGCTCGATTCTCACCGTCGAATATCAAGACTCGCCCGAAGCGCGCAAGGTACTTAGCTCGGGAACCGGAGGATAGATCATGGACGTCGTGATCGCGGATCGCCTGCAGTTTGCGTTCACGGTCATGTTCCATTACCTCTTCCCGATCACGACGATCGGTCTCGCGCCGTTCGTCGCGCTCTATACGATCGAGGCTGCGCGCGGCGATCGCGACGCGGGCCGCGCCGCGACGTTTTGGACGCGCATCTTCGCGATCAACTTCGCGGTCGGCGTGGTCACCGGGATTCCGATGGAGTTTCAGTTCGGCACGAATTGGGCGGTGTTCTCCGCCGCCTCCGGCGCGGTGATCGGGCAGCCGCTCGCGATGGAAGGCACCTACGCGTTCTTCCTGGAGTCGATCTTCCTCGGCGTGCTGCTCTATGGGAAGAATCGCGTTGCGCCGTGGCTCCATTCGACCGCCGCGGTGGCGGTATGGGTCGGTTCGTGGCTCTCGGGATTCTTCATCGTCGCGACCGATGCGTGGATGCAGCATCCGGTGGGATACACGCTCGCGGCGGGCGGCACGATCGAACTCACGAGCCTGCCGGCCGTCCTGCTTTCGCCGTTTGCGTGGTGGCAATACGTGCACGTGGTCTGCGGCGCGATGATCGCCGGCGGCTTCATCGTGGCCGGCGTCGGCGCGTACTATCTGCTCTCCAAACGCGACACGCTGCTGGCACGACGTTTCGTCGATGCCGGAGTGATCGTGGCGCTGGTCTTCTCGGTGCTCGCGGTCTTCCCGACCGGCGACCGCAACAGCGCCAACGTCACCGAGTATCAGCCGATCAAGCTCGCCGCGATGGAAGGTCTCTTCAAGTCAACGAGCGGTGCGCCGCTTGCGATCATCGGAATGCCCAACCCGCAGACCGCGAACTTGATCGATCCGATTTTCGTGCCTGACGTGCTGAGTTTTCTTGCCTACGGAAACTTCACCGCGAACGTCAAAGGGCTGAGTCAATATGCGACCGAGCTTTGGCCGCCGGTCGAGCTGACGTACTATGCCTATCACGTGATGGTGGGGCTCGGAACGATCTTCGTCGGCATCTCCGGGCTCGCCGCGCTGTATCTCTGGCGCAAGCGGCTCTTTGCGTCGCGCGGGTTGCTCTGGCTGCTCTTGCTGGTCATGCCGTTTCCGTACATCGCGAACGAGGCCGGATGGGTGACGACCGAGGTGGGACGGCAGCCGTGGATCATCTACGGCATCATGCGAACCGCAAGCGGCGTCTCGCCGACCGTCGCGAGCGGCGAGACGATCTTCACGCTGATCGGCTTTGCGGGGATGTACTTCTTGCTCGGCTTTCTGTTCTTATATCTCGTGCTCCGTGAGATCGGGCAGGGCGCGTCATGAGCATCGCGGCCTTCGTCATCATCGCGTTTATGCTGGCCGTGTACGTGTTGCTCGACGGCTACGATTTAGGCGTTGCCGCGATTACGCCGCTGGTCGCGCAGACCGATCGTCAGCGCGAAGGGTCGATGCGCAGCATCGGACCGTTCTGGAACGGCAACGAAGTGTGGCTCATCGCGGCCGGCGGCGTGCTGTTCGCGCTGTTCCCCAAGGCTTACGCCTCGTCGTTCTCGGGATTCTATCTGCCGTTCATCATCGTGCTGTGGCTGCTGATGTTTCGCGGCATCGCCATGGAGCTGCGCTCGCACTTTCCAAGCGAGATTTGGCATCAGTTTTGGGACGTGTGCTTTGCGGCGTCAAGCGTGCTCTTGATCCTGCTCTTCGGCGTGGCGCTCGGCAATCTGTTGCATGGCGTTCCGCTCGATAGTGCGGGCTACTTCATCGGAACGTTCGACGAATTACTCAATCCCTACGCGCTGCTGGTCGGCGTCTTTGCGGTCGTCGCGCTCGGGCTCCACGGCGCGACCTTCCTCGTGATGCGCACGGAAGGTCCCGCAACGCAGCGCGCGCGCCGGCTGGTGCCGCGCCTTTGGCCGGCGGTGCTGGTGCTCTACATCGCGGTCACGGCCGCGACGCTGACCGATCGGGGCATCGGCTTGACGTGGATCGATCTCATTCCGCTGCTTACGCTCGGATCGCTCGGCGCGGTGTTGTTTCTCGCGCTCCATGCGCGCGAATGGGGTACGTTCCTGGCCTCATCGTTGTTCCTTGCGTCGCTTTTGCTGCAAGCGTCGGTCACGTTGTATCCGTATCTCTTGCCGAGCCTTCCGCCACGGCGCGGAGGAATCTCGATCTTCAACGCGGCCCCCTCGCCGGTCGCCCTTGCGAGCGCACTGACCGTCACGATCGTCGGCCTCGTGGCGGTGGTCGTCTACAGCGTGCTCGTGACGCGGCAAATGGCGGGAAAGGTCATCGTCGAAGATTAACCCGGCGGTAGTGCCCCACGGTAGAAGTTTGATGTATAA
>DATKPZ010000249.1:0-6978 GCA_035523815.1 Alphaproteobacteria bacterium | reverse complement strand
CGGTGTGATATCGCGGAAAAGGATTCCCGGAAGCGGAAAATCGGGAATCGCTCGAATGAGTTCTTGTGCCTTCACGACGGACCCGGATTCACCAGTGAAATACCAAGACCTTCGGAGGCTCGCCGTCGCCCTCGCATGTTCTCTCGCTCTCCACGAGGCGCTGGTAGCAATGATTCCGGCGCCGCGCCTCATCAAGAGCGACGACGAGGCGATCGTTGCCCGCGTCACGATCGCGCGCATCGTCCGCACGCCCACGCCGAAGCCGACCCCCACGCCCGCTCCGCTCCCGGTGCGAAAGGTCTCCCAGGTTTCCTCCGGGGTTCACGCCCGCGTCGAGCATGTTAAAGCGGCCGGCGCAAAACGACCGACGCCGCCCAAAGCGGTGGAGGCGACGCCCGACGCACCGGTTCCAACCGGTGGCCAGGGCGCGGGCGAGCAGAACGGCTCCGCCGCCGGCAGTCTCTCAGATGTCAACGGCAACGGCAGCGGAACCGCAACCGCCGGAAACGGCTCCGGTGCCGGAATCTGCGGTGCCGTCGACTTTGAATCCACGGGTCTGGCGAAGTACGATCCGCAAAGCGGCGACTACGAGCGCAGCAATATCATCGCCACGGTCTACTACGCGGACGGATCGTCCCAGCGAATTCCGCTCGACTGGACGTGGAACTATAAGAGCGAAAGTGTGGATCCGTTTGCTTCGAGCGCACCCATGCTCTTTCAGTTTCCGCCGGTGCAGCAGCGCGCGAGCGAACCGGCGCCGATCCAATACATCATTGCGCATACTACCGCGGACGGTCGAACCAAATTGAACGATCGCTGCCCGAATATCCCGCCGCCGCCCTCAGCCAGCCCGCAGCCCCATGAGGAGACTCGACAGCTCGCCGGGCGGAATCGCCCGGCTGAAATGAAAGCCTTGGGCGCGCTCGCAGGTTAGCTCGTTGATGAAATCCCACTGCTCGATCGTCTCGACGCCTTCGGCGATGATCTCGAGATCCAGTGAGCGCGCGAGCGTGACGATCGCGCGGACGATTGCGCGGTCCTGCGGGTCGTCGCCCGCGTCGCGAATAAAGGTTCGATCGATTTTTACCGCGCTGATCGGAAGGCGCTTGAGGTACCCGAGCGAGCTGTAGGCGACGCCGAAGTCGTCGACGACGATACGCACGCCGAGTCCGCTCAAGGTGCGCATCGTCATGAGCGCCACGTCATCGATCTTCATGTTCTCGGTAATTTCCAGTTCGAGTCCATGCGGCGAGAGGCCGGTTTCTTCGAGAATGTCGCGGATCGTATCGGCCAGATCGACCTCACCGAAATCGCGCGCCGAGAGATTGACCGCCATCCGGAACGTGGGATACCCGCTGGAGCGAATGCGCGAGGCCTCGCGGCACGCTTCCATGAGGACCCAGCGCGAGATCGGAACGATCAATCCCGTCTCTTCGGCGATCGCAATGAACTCCTCGGGCATGATTTCGCCGTGCTTGGTGTGCTGCCAGCGCAACAGCGCCTCGGCGCCGACCAATTCCGCGGTGGCCGCGTCGACGATCGGCTGATACAGCAGCCGGAACTCGCCGCGCGGGATCGCATAGTGCAGGTCCTGCTCAAGTCGCAAACGGTAGGACGCCAATTCGTCGCTGCCGATGTCGAAGAAGCCGACGCGCGAGCGGCCGCTGTATTTTGCACGGTACATCGCGGAATCGGCGCGAGAGAGCAGTTCTTCGACGCTTGCGCCGTCGTCCGGATACGTGGCGGCGCCGATGCTTGCGCTGACGAACAATTGCCGATCGGCGATGAGGAACGGCTCGGCAAGCGCGAGCTGAATGTCGGCCGTGATCATTGGGACGCTGATGGTTTGCCCAAGCTCCAGCGTCACGATGAACTCGTCGCCGCCGCTGCGAAAGACGCTCGCGCTCGGGTCGACCGCGCGGCGCAAGCGCACGGCGAACTGACATAGCAGTTCGTCGCCGGCGCGATGCCCAAGTGTGTCGTTGATCGTCTTGAAACGGTCTAGGTCGACGAAGAGCACACCCAGGCGTTTGTCTTGCGTTTCCGCCCGCGCAACGAGCTCGGTCATTTGCTCCTCGAGCGCGAAGCGGTTGGGCAGCTGGGTGAGCGCATCTAAACGCGCAAGCCGGGCAAGATGATCGGCCGTCTCTTTCATCTCGGTGATGTCGAGCGCGACGCCGATCGCTCCGATGATCTGCCCGTTCGTACCGCGCAGCGGCTCGACGTGATGCTGCATCCAGCGTCCACCGTGATAGGATTCGAAACGCTGCGAGTCGCCGCTGAAGACGCGCCGGATCTGCTCGACCTGCGTTGCGCCAAGTTCGTTTTGCGTGAAGCCCTGCGCCGAAGGCGCCGTTCCGACAAACGAGGTGAAGCGCATGTCGAGATCGGTGGTCCAAACCAACGCCGGGACCTGCTCGAGCAGGAGGCGCAGACGGCGCTCGGAATCGCGCAGCGCGATTTCCGCGCGCTTACGGTCGCTCACGTCGCGTAGCGATACCAGCACCTCGTGGACCGCCGGCTGAATGCGAAGCTCGACCCACATGTTGTTGGCTGGGAAAAACTGCGTCCGTTCGATCGGCATGCCGCTCTCGCGCGCACGCCGCATCTCAGGTAGAAGATCCGACGCGAGCGGATCTAGGATCTTGTCAACGCGCCGGCCGACCAGATCTGCCGCCGTTTCGTGCAGCAACTCTTCAGCTTTTTCATTGACGTGCGTGAATCGCCAACGGTCGTCAACAATGAAAATTCCGTCTTGGACGCTCTCGAGGACGCTGTAGCGCCGTTCATCGAAACGACGGCGCGTGAGTGTCCGGACGTAGACCACGGTGACGAACGCCGCGATGCCGATCGCGAGAATCGCGAGCAGAACGGCGAGCGCCGCGATCACAGCACGCCGCGCTCCTCAAGCCGCTCGCGCAGAGCGTTACGCGAACGGACGTTAAACAGGTCGTACAAGCCTTGCACCTCCCGTTTGATCGTGAATTCACTGCGGCTGAACCGGCGCGACAACTGGGTCGTGTCCAGCCCCTCGCACAGGGAGAGAGCAAGTTGCCGCTGCATCGGCGTCAGTCCTTCGATCCACGGGGTCGCCGGCCGAGAAATGCGCTCGGTCATAAATCTGGAGAAGGCGCTCTTCGGGAACGCGCCGGCGTGAGCCCGGGCGCGCTCGACCCACATCGTAGCTCCGGTGATCTCGGCTAAGCCTTGCGCCGCGAGCGCCGCCCGGAAGTGATGCTCGGCTTCGTCGAAGATGTTGTAGGCCGCTTCGAAAGCGGTGATCGCGCTTTCCCGATTGCCCAGGACCTGATTGACGCAGCCCGAGGCGTACTGGGTGAACCCGATCGCGCGACGATCGTGTGCAATAGCGAGCGTCGGATCCACGCTATCTTTGCCCATGCGCATGTAGTTCGACACGTACCGCTGCGCTTGTCCCATGTCGACCGGCGCGAAGAGCACGGCGAGCGTAACCAAGGCCTGGCGCTCTTCGCCGGTGGTTGCAGCCCAACTCACACCGCGCGCGATTGCTTGGGCCTGCATCAGTTCATCGCGGGCCCATGCCTCGTTGCGATTCATGCGCGCGACATAGGCACGGTCCACATGGGAGACGACCCGCCACGCGTCGGAGGGCGCGATCTCTTTCGAATCGCGGAAGAGCCACTGGGCTCGAGCTGAATCGCCGCGCATGAACGCGTCCCATGCCATCGCTCGCAGCGAGAGGAACTGCTCCTCGGCGAGCTCTGCCGGCCACTCGATCGACTCGTAGAGGCTGCGGGCGTCGTCGGCTGCCTCGTGATCGCCGAGCTCCGAGGCCACGCGAATCAGAGCATGCAGAGCGCGCGCCAGCGAGAAATACTCGACGGCAGCCGGATGTTCGCGAGCGAGCGCGAGGGCAGATCGCAGGTCGGCGATCTGCGCACGATAGTTCCCTTGACCGGCGTGCATCCAGGCACGCCAGGTGAGGGTGAGCATACGCGAACCCGGATCGGGATTCGTGAGCGCGAGGGCAAAATTCGGATCGTTCGGGTCAAAGTCGCCTTGTAGACAGCGCAGACGGGCGCGCTGGTGCGCGATCGTGGCGAGAAGCGAGGGATCGTTCTCAGCGGCACTCTCCGCACGGGCAAACATTTCGGCTGCGCCTTCAAAGTTGCGAATACCGCTGTAGGCGCGTCCGGATAAAATATAATATTGGAAGCGGGTCTCGTCGGTTCTAAGGACGTCACTCGAGCGAGCTAAGGCTTCGAGCGCATCGACGGGATCGCGGTTGATCAGAATCTCGGCGCGCAGCAAGTGGGCGCGCTCGTGCTGTGGCGACGGCCAACCCTCGAACCCGGCGAGGCACGCGAGCGCCGCTTCGTACCGTCCGGTACGAAGCAGGTCGCGTGCCTCGTCTAGTTGCTGCTGTTGCTGTGCCATTGTATGGATTGCTTAGTCGTTCAGCGTTCCGGTTTGGGTGATCTGTCCGGCCGTCAGCGTGACGGTGGGCCCTTGGAACGACGCACCTTGCGATGCGTCGGCACCGGAAGCGACGATGTTCTGGCCGCTTGCCGTGGTGTAGTTGTTGTAGATCACGAGCTGATAGGTCTGAGCGGCCAATGCGTGCAGGTCGAAGTTCCCGTTCGCGTCGGTGTTGACGGTGTTGCCGACCCGTCCGTTCGACGTCTTGATCGCGACAACGACCGCGTTTTGAACCGGCTGGCCGGCCTGATTCAGGACCGTGCCTTGGATCTCACTGGCGTTGGCGCTGGCCGTCGCGAACAGCGTGGGCTGGGCGACGATCGTGCCAGAGCTCGTTTGATTCAGCGATTCAAGTCCGTTGAAGTCAGCCATGATTTGCGCCGCCGGATTACCGCCGACCGTGAAGTTGCCGCCAACGGTCATCGTTACCGTGGTTGCGTTCCCGGTCGTGCTCGTCCACTGGCCGGCGCCCGCGCTACTCTGCGAGTTCTGGCCGACTTGGAATTGAATCGGCATCGTCGTGCCGTTGGCTACGATGTTGCTCGAGGCCGTGTCGACCACGAACTGAATGTGATCGTAGGCGCCCGAGTAGAACTGGCCGATGCCGATCGACGACGGGTCGCCGCCGTTTGCCATGACGTTGACGACGTAGGGCGTCGGGTATGTCGCGATGGTCGTGACTTGGCCCTGGTACACGACGTTGACGGCGTCGATACCGAGGTTGACCGATGTCACATTGAGATTGCCGACGACCGGCGGCGCGTCACCCAGCAGAATGCCGAGCACGTCCGCGAGCAGACGGTTTCCTCCGCCACCAATAATATCGTTGGCGTGCTTCGTTCCGGTAGTCGAGGCGGACGCTAACCAACCGGAGCTGGTCGAGCTGGTCGTTCCCGCCGGCGATTTTGACGTCGCCGGAAGAGACGAACCCGCCGAGCCGGAGCATCCGGCAAGGTAGGCGATCAGCACGAGTACCGCGCCGATCGAAGTAAAGCGTTTCACGAGGAATGGCCTCCTAACAGCAGCAATGGACGCGGCTCTTACAGAGCCCCGCCACACCCACACACCAATTATCGTTCAGGAGGGCTGTGGATAGGTCGGTCAAGTCGGCGTAAAGCGCATAGTTTGTGTTTGGCGAGGGTCAAGCGGATGTAAAGACGCCCTTACAGACGAGCGGACTGGTCCACATGGACCACGGCTTCGGGCCAGGCAAGCGACGGGCTGTCCCCTACCGCTGTGGTACGATGGCCCGAGCAATCGCTCGCCACGCGGGCGGTAGAGGTAGGAGGCGGCCGTGCGGGCATCCGTTTTTCTCGCCCCGATCGTGAGCATCGCGCTTTGCGCGTGCGCGGGGGTCCAGACGTTCTCACCCTCGCCCGGCGCCGGGGAGGCCTTTCAGCTGACGCCGTCCTCGATCGACCTAACGCCCGAGGCGCCCTCCGACAGCTTCAACGCCCAGGGCGACGTCGCAGGCGTCACCTATACGCCCGTGGCTTCCTCGGGGTGCTCGACCGCGAGCGGGAGCATCGTGGTCAGCGGCAACGGCGTCGCCCAGACCGACGTCGCCGGCGCGCCGCTCCTCTTTACCATCACGGCTGTGGGTGCGGCTCCCCCGGCCACCTGCACCGTGACGGTGAGCGGCTCGAACGGGTCGTCGGCGTCGGTGACGGCAAGCTACGTCAACGCACCGGTCACCGATCTTCCGCAGGCTCGGAATCGGATCTACGCCGGGCCGGGCGCCGCACCGAGCGCGCTGAGCTTCACGTCGCTTGCTTCCGTGCAAGAGGTCGCGGTCTCCGGATTCACGGGCACGACCAAGACAAGCGTATCGTGCCAGACGCCGGCCAGCGGCGTGCAAGTCTCGCCTGGTAAGCTCACGGGCAGCGGTACGTTCACCGTGGTCCCCTTTGGACAGGGCGCCATCACGAACACCTGCTCGATCTCCCTCGCCGATACGCAGGGCGACCACGGCACCGTCGCCGTCGCACTCTCAATCGGCGCCCTCGCGAAGCTCACCGCAGCGCCTCGCCAGTTGGAGTTTGCATGCGCGGGTTCGACGCCGCCGCTCAACTGTCAAAGCACGCTGCCCATCGCGATTGCGGAAAATGGAACGCACACCTACAGCATCGTAACGCGGCCAACGTTGAAAGGAACGTGCGCAAAGGCGTTCTACGGGCCGCTCACGATGACGTCCGACGGCACGACGTTTGCGCAAAGCGTCACCGGATCGGCAGTAACGCTCACGTTCGCCGGTTTATTGAACGCGTCACCTCCGCCGGACTGTTCGCAAATCGTCATCACCGACGGCGAGTCGCCTGCCCAGCGCGCGCGCATCGGCGTCGTCTCAGCGGTCGCGCCTGCGCCGGCCTCGCTCGGTTCGGCAACGCCGCCGCCCTGCACCGGAACCGATCGCCACGTCGCCGACCCAACCGCGCCACACGGCATGTATGTGTGGAATCCATACAAAGTCGACAACGGCGTTTACGAGCAATACATGAAACAATACGTGATCGGCAAGGA
>DATKPZ010000248.1:0-2095 GCA_035523815.1 Alphaproteobacteria bacterium | reverse complement strand
GCGCGAGCGAGCGGACTCGGCAACGCTGCCGAGGCGATCAACGCCCGCACGGGATACCGCGGCAAGTCGATCTGCCGCAGCTTCATCGCCGACATCACCGCGCTCACCTCGCGAATCATGCGTATCTCGAGCGAAAAAATCTTTTCAAAATGAACCATTCGAGCGGGTAATACATTGAGGATTGCACAGCTTGCGTTGGCTACGACGTTCAACGCGAGCTTGCTCCACTTGAGCGAGCGCCAATCTTCGACGACGATCACCCGCAAGCCGCTGCTTGCAAAGGTTGCGACCAGCCAGTTGTAGGCGCTTTCTCCCACCGGCGCAAAAGCCAGGCCGCCGCCCTCCTTTGCGGCGCTGGCGTGTCCGTCGCGGTCACGATCGACGGGCACGGTCAAGGCCGCCGCCACGACGTTATTCGCACCGAATGCGGCGGCGAGCTTCTCCTCGTTTCCAACGCCGTTTTGCGGCGTGACGAACACGCACTTCTCCGGATACGCGATGGCCTTGCGCAGCGTTTCGATGGCGCCGTCGGTGTCATAGGCTTTGGTCGCGACGATCGCGACGTCCGCGTCGTACGCCGTCACGGCGTCGAGCGCTCGCGGAGCGTACGCGACCTCGACACCGATCGACGCGAGCCGGTCTCCCAAGTAACTGCCGACGGCGCCGCGCCCGACGACGTAGACCTTCACCGCGCAACTCCGGTGCTGCCGAAGCCTCCGGCGCCGCGCGTGCTTTCGGGCAACTCGTCAACCACATCGAACTGCGCGCGCGAAACCGGCGCGACCACGAGCTGCGCGATACGATCGCCCCGCCGGATCGTCACCGCCGCCGAACCGAGATTCGCCAAGATCACGCCGATTGGGCCGCGATAATCCGCGTCGATCGTTCCGGGCGTGTTCAGGCACGTGACGCCGTCGCGTAACGCAAGCCCGCTGCGCGGACGGATCTGCGCTTCAAAGCCGGGCGGCAAGGCGATCGACAGACCGGTCGGCACGAGCGCGCGCTCGCCCGGCGCGAGCGTCACGTCGCTCGTCACCGCGGCGCGTAAATCCGCACCTGCGGCAAACTCGCTCATGTACGTGGGGAGCGGCAAATCGTCGGCCTCGGGAAGCCGTTTGAGCGCGACCCGCACGAGCGTATCCATAGTGGGGGTCATTTAGAAAGAAGTTGCGATAACTCTTCCCGGAAGCTCTCGATGTCGCGAAACGAGCGATAGACACTGGCAAAGCGGATATACGCAACCGGATCGAGCGTGCGCAGCGCTTCCATCAGCTTCTCGCCGACCATCGTCGAACTGACCTCGCTTTCGCCGCGCGCGAAGAGATCGCGCTCGAGGTCGGCGGCCACGGCTTCCATCTGACCCTCGGAGATCGGGCGCTTCTCGCAAGCCTTGCGCAGGCCGCCCAGGATCTTCTCGCGGCTGAACTGTTCGCGGCGGCCATCTTTCTTCACGACGAAAAGCCGCGGTGCTTCCATGCGCTCGTACGTGGTAAAGCGATGCTTGCAACGCGGGTCCAAGCACTCGCGCCGGCGACGGACAACGGTTTCGTCGTCGCGCGAGTCGACCACCCGGGTCTCACTCTTGCGACAGGTCGGACAGATCAGATTCTCACCACCACATATAGTAGGTGCTCGTATTATACGGCACTATCCCTAGTAAACGCAAAAAGGCCGCCCGGCGTGCCCGCCGTCCAGCCCTCTTGATGGGAATTATTGCGATGCCGTCGCCGGCGCAACGCCGGCCTGAGCCAAGGACTAGCTCGCGGCGCCGATCTTGAACATTTTGGTCCCGCACTCGGGGCACTTGCCTTCGGTCGCGGGACGACCGTTCTTCATCGTAATCTGCACGGCGTCTTTGATCTGACGTTTCGTCTTACATTTGACGCAATAGGCTTCTGCTGCCACCTGTGGATCCTCCAGAGCTGCGGGCTGGGTGCGGCTCCCCGTATTCGGGTACGCCACGAGGCCTCCTTGCAAACTTTCCTCGTCGGAGCCAAAGCTCTGCCGACTAAAGTCGCACCTCCGGCGCTGATTCGGAGGGATAGAAAGGCATGAATGCTCCGGAGTACACCGCGCGGGCGGCCTTCGAGGCCGC
>DATKPZ010000247.1:0-6864 GCA_035523815.1 Alphaproteobacteria bacterium | reverse complement strand
CGACGGTCCTGAATAGCCGCCGCCCCCGCTGCCGCTCGAGGATGATGCGGAGCTCGAGCCCGTGGTCGTCGGGTACTGCGTCACGAGCGAGAGTTGCGGGTATGGCGCGGAGCTCGGCGCCGGCTGCGTCGACTGCGCCGGCAGCGCGAGGTTCGGCGCCGGTGTAACTCCCGCCGGTGCCGCGCCGCTCGTCGACGACGACGTCGGCGAGCTCGCCGGTGCCGGTGAGGCGGTTGGAGCGCTCGCGAGCGCTCCGCTACTCGAGGAATTGGCTGCCGCCGCCGCCGCGGTCAAACCCGACGACGAGGCTGCCGGTGCGCCGGGAACGCCGGCCGCGACCGGTTCCTTGTAACTTGCGTTTCCGAACGACGTCGTATACGAGGACGCGGCCGAGATCAGCAAGTTCGCGACCGAAGAGTCGGTCGTAAGATCGCCGCGCACGTCGATCGTGGTTTCGTGACCGGGAAGATACGCGATGCCGCCCGGTTCGCGGTTGTTGTTGTTCTGAATCGAACTGACGATGTCGCTCAGCGTGTAACCGGCTGAGGCGAGCAAATTCGGATTGACCTGTACTTCAAACGCGGGCGTGACCGCACCGCCCGCGTTGACGTTGGACACGCCGTCGACTTGCTCGATCGCCGGCACGATATTGTTGGTCACGATCGCCGACATCTGGCTCGGGCTCAGCGCACTCGAACTCAGGCCGATGGTAAGCACCGTGGCCTGGGCCGGATCGAAGGTTCCCACGGTCGGCGCGGGCATGTCACTGGGCAACTGCGATTGTGCGATCATCACCCGGCGCTGCACTTGCACCAAGTCCGTCGTTTTGTTCGAGGAGAGATCGAAGGTGGCGGTGATTGACGCCTGTCCCTGCTGCACCGTGGTGTTGATATACGAAAGGTTCGGTGCGCCGGCAATCGCGTCTTCGAGCGGACGCACGATCGCATCGCGAATCTCGGTCGTCGATCCGCCCGGGTAGCTCGCGCGCACCCCCACGACCGGAAAATCCACGTTGGGGAACTGCTGCTGCGTGATCGTCAGCACGCCGAAGGTGCCCACCACGGCGATGAGCGCGAGCATCACGAAGACGATCGTCGGCCGCTGAACGCACAGCCGGGTCAGCCACATTAGGGTTGCTTCGAAGGACCGGGCGAAGCCGACGGAACGACATGCTGGCCGGCCGCAATGCCGAGCTGCCCATTCGCAATGAGCGCCGTCCCGTTCGCAATGCCGGTCACGATCGACGTTTTTCCGTCGCTGCCGATCTCTTTGACGCTCTGCTGCTTCGCATCGCCGTTCGCATCGACGACCATGATGCTGGTGTGCGAGTCGTCGAGGAACGCCGCGGTCGGAATGCCGGTACCGCTGATCGCGGGAAGCGCGATCGTTCCCGTCACGGCCATACCCGATTGCAGCTTGTCGCCGGGATTCGGAACGATGACTTCGACGGTGAAGTTGGTCGAGCCGGGCTGCACCTGGCCGAGCACGGCGCTCACGTGACCTTCATAGGTGGCGCCCGTGATGCCGGAGACCGCGACCTGCACCGGCGCGCCGCGCGGAATCGTGAAGACGTTCGACGACGATGCGTTGAGTTCGGCATACATCGGATCGAGTTGCTGCACGGTAAAGATCGTGCGCGAGCCCGGGTACTCACCGGGGTTGAGATTGCGGTTGACGACGATCCCGTCGACCGGCGAGACGATCGTCGCGCGCTCGATTTGCGCCATGATCTGATCGGCTTGCGCGTGCGCCGACTGCGCATCCGCAATCGCCGAAGCGACGGAAGCCGCCTGCAGCCCTTGTTGGTTGTTGCCGTTGACCTGCGCGTTCAGCACGGAGGTGTTGTAGGTATTGAGGTCCTGAACGTACGCGGCGTGGGCGGCCTCGAGCGTCGCTTCCGAGACGTAGCCGCTCTTGAAAAGCGCGTCGTCCTGATCGTAGACGAGCTTCGAGTTGTTCATCGCGGCCTTCGCGGCTTCGACTTGATTGGTGCCCTGCCCGAGATTGAGTTGCGCCTGATACTTCGTTTGGGTCGCGCGCGCGTCGGCGGATGCCGCGTTGCGCTCGTCGGCGTTGTAATTGGCGCGCAGATCGGTCGTATCGAGGACGGCCAGCACCTGACCTTTGCGCACGTGATCGCCTTGAATGACGTTGACCACGTCTGCCGGCTCGCTGAGCGAACTCGAGATCGACACGTTTTGATACGGCGCGACGATGCCCGCGATCTGCGCCGTCGGCTTCACCGTCGCCGGCGCGGCGGTCGCCGTGGGGATTGCCTGCGGCGCGGACGCGCCGCTTCCCCGATGGTGCCGCGTGCCGCCGCCGCAGGCGGCCACGCTCAGCGCAAGCGCCGCAATCGCGGCGCACAAAAGGGGCTTCTTTAGACGAAAAGGCAGCATCGCCGCAAAGGCTACGCCACCAGGCAGAGCGATTCCTGAGAGCGCCCGGTCTTTTGCCCTATTTCTCAGCTTCATTGGGTAGACTGATACCGTTATGAAGAGCTGGGTCAAACGGGCCCTGCGTACGATTCCCGCAGCGGCCGCTTCTATCGCCATTTTGAGTCTTCCAACGATCGCGATCGCGCAGCCGATGCCCAGTTACGCGGTCAGCAAGGTCGAGACGATCAAGGGCACCATTTCGAGTTTCAACGGTGCCTACACGATGTACGTTCGCGACGTGCGGGGTTACATCGACGACGTCACGCTGCATCAAGGCACGATCATCAATCCGACCGGAATCCGTCTGCAGCCCGGATACCCCGTGACCATCACCGGACGGCCGAGCGGGAGGACGTTTCTGGCGGACGAGATCGATACGCCCTTCCGCGCGGTCTACGGCTATGCGTATCCGGCCTATCCGTATTACGGCTATCCGTACTATGGCTATCCGGCCTACGGCCTGAGCCTCGGCTTCGGGTGGGGATGGGGACGCTGGGGCCGGCACCGCTGAAATCCGCTGCCGGACGGAGTAACCGGGCGACTGCCGTCAAATAGTGGGCGGATGTCCGATACGCACATCACTGAAAAGCGTAAGGCAGAACGGCGCGGAGGCGATCGCCGGGTGTTGAACATCGCCGTGACCCCTGACCGACGTACTGGAATCGACCGGCGCGCACGCGACCGGCGCGTGGTCTAGCCCGAAAAGCGGCCGCGCATAGCCCCGATTAGCCGGCGCGATTGTGGCGGCTGGCGTTTCCATGCGGGCGCGTGGCCATCCAACGATCGAAATTTGCAACCGTCATCGGCTTGGCCGTGAAATAGCCTTGGACAAAATCGCACCCTGCGTCGCGCAGCCAGGCAAGCTGACGGCCGTCTTCCACGCCCTCGGCTACGACGGTGCGGCCCAAGCTGTGCGCAAGTTCGATCACCGCCTTCACGATCGCCGCGTCTTTGCGGTTGCCGGGCAGATCGGTAATGAAGCTGCGGTCGATCTTGATGCACTCCACCGATAAGCGTTGCAAGTACGAGAGCGACGAGTAGTGCGTGCCGAAGTCATCGAGAGAAAAGCGCACCCCGAGTGCGAGGCAATGCGCCATCTGTTCGGCCACGACGGCGCCTTCCATCGCGATCGATTCGGTAATCTCCAGTTCGATCGCGCCGGGCGCGACCCGTTCGGTCGCGAGCGTCCGGCCAAGGAGCAGCGCAAAGTCGTGGTCCTGAAGTTGTCCCGCCGATACGTTGAGCGCGAGCGTGAAGTTGGGATCGAATGACTGCCAGCGAGCGCGCTGGCGAATGCCTTCCCGAAGAACCCAACTTCCAAGTTTTCCCATCAGTCCGGCATGCTCGGCCACGCCCACGAAAAGTGCCGGTGAGACCTGGCCGCGCGTCGGATGCGTCCAGCGCAACAATGCCTCCGCACCATGCACCCGTCCGCCGGCGATCTCGATGATTGGCTGAAATTCGAGCTGGAACGCGTCGCTGCGAAGCGCGGCTCGAATCTCCGTCTCCAAGAGACCGCGCTCGATCTGCGCCTCCCGCATCGCGCTCGAAAAGAACGCGACCGTGCCGCGCCCGGCCGATTTCGCCTCGTACATCGCGATATCGGCGCTGTGAATGAGCTCGTCGGCCGTCTGCGCGTCACCCGGAAACAGCGCGATACCGATGCTGACCGAAAGCGCGAACTCTCGCCCGGAAACGATCACGGGGATGGACGCGGCCTTGAGCAAGCGTCGCGCGAAAACCGCTACGTCGTCGCGGTCGCGAACGCGCGCGAGCAAAACGGTGAACTCATCACCGCTGCTTCGGGTCACGAACGCGCCTGCCGCCGCAGCCGTGAGACGATCTCCCACGGCGCGCAGAAAGCGGTCGCCACCCTCGTGTCCGAGCGCGTCGTTGATCACCTTGAAGCGATCGACGTCGACTACGAGCACCGCGCTGATTCCCTCTCGCTCGTCTTGCGTCGAGATGACCTGCGCCAGACGCGCGCGAAACTCGCGCCGATTCGGAAGGCCGGTGGTTTCGTCGAGCGCTCGGGGAGCTTCGCCGGCAAGTTCAGCCGCTTCGCGCTCACGCACGCGTTCCAGCTCAAAACTCGCACCGGCCAGGTCGTGGTACATGCGCATGACCGCGTACAAAAAGACTCCGACGATGGTTGCCGAGGAGATGAATGCGAGCGCCTTGCCCGTGTACCATCCGCTCGTATAGCGCGCCGCGGTTACGCCGAGAATCGCATCCAGCATCGAGGCGTAAACGGCCACGGCAAGCCAGGCGTTGGTGCGGGTCCGCAGGCCGGTACAAACGGCGACAGCGACAATGGCTAGCACGTCGAGCAGACACAGCACCGGCAACGCGACAAGCGTCGTGCGCGCGGTAAACTCGCTCCCGACGATCAGCGTGGGAACCTCCCCGCCCCAGCGAAGCACGGCGAGCGCGCATCCAGCCGTCAGCGCGACGCATGATGCAACCGTAAGGATCAGCACCACGCGCGGATGTTTGGTGTGCCGCAGGGGTCCGCGCTGCGCGAGCGCGGAGCATGCGATGAGCAAGGGATATGCCGCGTGCCACGCGATCCACAGTTCGAGTGCGCTCTGGCGGTCCGCGCCGAACAACGTTCCGCTCACGAAGACGTCGGGAAACGTCAAGAGGTATGGCACCGCGAGCAATCCGGAGAGAAAATATGCGGCAGCCGCGTAGGCGAACGCGACCGCACCGGTTTCGAGAAGCAATGCGGAGAACAGCGCCGCGGAAAGAAGTTCGGTCACGATGATCGATCCCATGAGCATGGGCAGAAAACCGTGTACCGCTTCGGTGCGAAAGGGAATCGTTCGCGCAATAATCGCCACGAGCGTCAGCCCGATGACGAGCACACCAATAGAGCGTCGTTCATTCGGCGCGCTGGCCGAACCCGCGAAACTCGGATAGTTCATGTTCACCCGCCGGAACGCACCCGCATTCCGCTACCCTCAGTGAGGAACTTCGACACGCGCGCGCTCGCCGCTTGGGCTCGCGATGATCATAAAGTCCCGGTTCAAGGAAAACTTCAAAGCCAGAGCAAATAGAAGTCCTGCTTTGCATTTGAATAACCTATGAACGTTAAGGACCTGCAGTACGCGCTCGCTCTCGAACGACGGCGCAGTTTCAGCCGAGCCGCCGAAGAGTGCGGCGTGGCTCAGCCGACGCTGAGCGCTCAGATCCGTAAGCTCGAAAGCGAGCTCGGCGTTGAGCTCTTCGAGCGGGACGGCCGCACGCTTCGCGTCACG
The DNA here is from genome assembly GCA_035523815.1 of Alphaproteobacteria bacterium. Taxonomy (GTDB): domain Bacteria; phylum Vulcanimicrobiota; class Vulcanimicrobiia; order Vulcanimicrobiales; family Vulcanimicrobiaceae; genus Aquilonibacter. The sequence goes on along the minus strand of DATKPZ010000247.1, from coordinate 1,166 downwards.
CCCGCCGGCGAGCTGATCCTCGAGCAGGCGCGAGTCGCCCTCGACGCGGTGGCGCGAATCGAAGAGGTCGCGCAGTCGCGCGCCGACCCGATGGTCGGCCCGATTCGCCTTGGCGTAATCCCGACGCTCGCCCCATACCTTCTGCCCGGTGTCTTGGGCCCACTCCAGCAGCAGCTTCCACTCGCGCCGCTGGTCGTCGTGGAGGACATGACGCATCGGCTGCTCGAGTCGATCGAGGCCGGGCGGCTGGACGCCGCGCTGGTCGCGACCGATCACCGCGATAGTAACCTCTCGGAGATCGCCCTGTTCGACGAGCCTTTTAGCCTCGCGCTCCCGCATGACGACCCGCTCGCCGCGCAGGCCCGGGTCCGCGTCGAGGACCTCGATCCGGCGGCGCTGATCCTCCTCGCGGACGGGCATTGCCTCTCGGATCAGGCGCTGGCGCTGTGCGGCCAGGCGCGAGGCCGCGGACTGCGCAGCGATCTCTCGGCGACCAGTCTCGAGACCGTCTTGAATCTCGTGGAAGCGGGGCTCGGGATGACCATCGTCCCTCTTCTCGCGCGCACCCATTTCGAAAGCCGGTTTACGCGCATCGTCTTTCGGCCGCTCGAGGGCCCGCACTCGGCCCGCTCGATTCGCGTGATCCATCGTGCCTTCGTTCCGCGACGTCCGGCGATCGAGCGCCTCGCCGCGACCATCCGAAACAGTACGCGCGTAGGCGTTGCCGGCGAAAGCGTGTAAGATGAATCCATGGCCGACGTGAATCGGGATCTTTTTCCGACGACGAAGATCAACGTTCCCAATCTCGTGCCTCTGATGGATCGCTTGCGGAATGAAGAACTTAAACGTTCGATCACGATTTTGCACGTGCGCACGTCCGAGGAAGGGGAGTGGATCTGTTCGACGGCCGCGGCACGGTTGACGCGCGAGCGCGTACCGTTGCTCGCCCCGCAAGACGGCAAAGTGATCGATCTCGTGGAGCAAGCCATCCGTTCGAAGGTACCGATCGTCTTCGTGGGCGAGATCCGTCGCGAAGAAGATGCGCGCGCGCTTCGCGCCGCGGCGACGCTCGGCGTTCGCACCGTCGCGTTCCTCGTTCGCGATTCACGCAAGGAAGCCGACGACACGATCAAAATTCTCGGCCCGTGGGCGAGCTTTGACGTCGC
>DATKPZ010000246.1:0-5151 GCA_035523815.1 Alphaproteobacteria bacterium | reverse complement strand
AACCGCGTCTTCTTTCACCCGCTCGTGGGCACTCACCATGATGTGCGTCAAGTCGAGCGCGGCGATAGCCTCGTCGAAGTCGTCGTAGCGGTCGCGATTATCGCGACTGCCCTGGGCGCGCTCGGCGCCGCGACGATCGCGGCCGTGCACCGATTCGGCCCCGACCCGTTCCAAAGTGCCCTCGAAGGCGCGGTCACGCGCGAGATGCGGATCGCCGTCGACGTCATGAAGTACCAGAGTGCAACGATCGCGCCCAGCACCGTCGCGACGACGATCCCGCTGCCCAGCGGATCGCCAATGCCCGCGCATCTCGCGCTCGAGGCGACGACCGATACAGATGGCTCCGTGACGATCGTCGTACGCGCAACCGACGATGCCGACGCGAGCAAGAGCGTGACCTTGAGCCAAACCATTGCGGCTCCGGCGCCGCTGCCGGGCGCACGTCTGCCGGCGGGCAGCAACGGCGCCGCCCCGCAGTAAATGCTGCTGCGGACGGTGTTTCTGCTCGCGCTCCTTGCCGTGCTCGGCGAGTCGATCGTCCACGGTGCGGCTTCACTCGCCCAGGCTGCGCTGCGGCAGCGCGCGCTGGACGCCGCACGCGTCGCGTTCATCAATGGTGTACGTACCGCGCAGGCTTCGGTTGCGCAAGACGTTGCCGCGAATCCCGGGTCCTCGAGTTTCGCAGCGCCCGCACCGATCGCCACGTGCGCGTATGCCGGCGCGAACGGCTGCGAGATGACCGTCCAAACGAGCTTCATGGCGCCGAGCGCCATGCCCTCGTCCACCGCGTGTCCCGGCACGTCGTGCACGATCGAACTGCAGGGCAATAGTTCCGTGAACGAGGCGCGCGCCTCGTTCATCATCTCGAGCGTGGTGAGTTCGGCGAACGGTGCGCCACTGGGTTCGCGCAGCGGGGTCGTTGCATTTCGTACCTTCGCGACGCCGCCCTATGCGTCGATCGTCGGCGGGACCGATACGACGCTCGATGCCCTCACGAACGGCGGCGCAGGAGACGACGGCGGCTCGAGCAGGACGCTCATCGACGTCGAATACGATCCGCGTGGAGGCGGCGCGAGCACGGCGGGCAACGTTTGGCAGCCGGCGGTCGAGAGCCCCGCGTCAGCCGCGCCCGCCTGGGAGCACTAGCTCGCGAAGCGCCGGATGGCCTCCGCGACATCGTCCGGCGCTTCGATCGGAAGGTTATGCCCGGTATCGCGCAATTGTACGAACAACGCGCCGTCGATTGCACTCGTGACGTCGCGCTTGACTTGCGAGGAGGGCACGAGCGGATCGTTGCTGCCCGCGATCGCGAGTACCGGCACGTTGATCGAAGCAAGGCGTTCGGGGAACTCGCTTCCGCGCCCGTGGTCGTACCAGCCGATCCAATGTTCGTACGAGGCCACGAGCGCATCATCCACGATGCGCTCCATCACCGCATCGTCGACCACGCGCTGCATCGCCGAGCGCTGAAAGCGTTCGATGCGCGTGCGCGATCCGTACGTCTCGAGCGTGAGCGCACGATGTCGCTGCGATGGCCGAGCCCCGCGCGCGGTTCCCGGCGCGACCAAAATCATGCGTGCGAGATTGGCGGGCTGCTCGGCGGCTACGAACTGTGCCAGCTTTCCGCCCATCGAATGACCGACCAGCGTCGCCGGCTCCGGTACCCTCGCCAATGCCGTTCGAACGTCACTCGCATAACCGTCCAGGTCGTGTCCCTCGCGTGGCCGATCGGACCGGCCGCATCCGCGTAAATCGAGCAGATGCAGCGTAAATTCGGCGAGGTCCAAACGATCGGCGACGTCATACCACATCCGTCGCGACGAAATCCAGCCGTGCACGAAGAGCACGTGCCTGCGTCCTGTTCCACGACGCTCGCAACACAACGTGATCGAACCGTTTTCGAGAAAGGGCATGGACTGGCTCATCGGTCCTCGAAGCTTGCGCGCAATCGTGCCGCGCCGCCTGCTTATCTACGGTGCATTGCTCTACGTTGTGCTCGCCTGGGCGATCAACATGATCGTCGCAAAGCAAGCCATCGAGCATATGAACCCGCTCGCCTTCACCTTCACGCGTTTTCTGATCATGACGCCACTGGCATTCGCCCTCGTGTGGATCAGCGGAGGGCGCATCCGCATCGAGCGGCGCGATGCCCCGGCGCTGCTCCTATGCGGGGCCTGCGGCTTTGGTGTCTATCAATATTTTTGGGTGCTCGGCCTTGCCCACACGACCCCGTTCGCCACCTCGTTGCTCGGCGCAACGAGCCCGATCTTCACGCTCGCCATCGTCGCCACGGCAGGCCACGAACACGTGCGGCCTGGTCGATGGTTCGGTGCGGCGCTCGCGCTCCTCGGGGTTGCGATCTTTGAAGGGGCGTTTACGGGCAACGCCGTCGTCCACATCGGCGATCTCTTAGTACTCGCGTCGGCGGCCATCTTCGCCGGCTACAACGTCGTCGGTTCCCGCTTGATGGCGCGATATAAGCCGCTCGAACTTCTCGCCATCACCCTTTCGATCGGCACCGTCATCCTGATCCCGGGCGGCGCGCCGGCTCTGCTTCATACCGACCTCGCCGCGCTCGGATGGGATGTGTGGTGGCGGATAATCTACGCAACGCTCTTTCCCATCCTGTTGACCTACCCCGTGTGGATATGGGGTATCAACAAGCTCGGCGCCGGAAAGGGATCGATCGTCCAATTCTTCCTTCCCGTGCTCACCGGCATCTTGAGCGTGCCGATCCTGCATGCGGCTTTTCCCTCGTATGAGGTCGCCGGCGCTATCGTGTGCCTGGGCGGAATGTTTTTTGCCTTCGCGCTCGGACGCACGAGCCGCCCGGAGCGCGCGCTCGAAGGCGAATTAGCCTAACCGGTCGCCAAATTCGAGCAGCATCGGTTCAGAGGCCATGCGATCCTGAAACGCGATCGGAAGCGCTTGCGCGGAATCGACCTGGCTCGGCTGGTTTTGCGCGTGCACGTGAAGGTGCGAACCGCGGGTGTTGCCCGAATTTCCGCATCGGCCGATCTCGTCGCCCGCGCGTACCGTCGCACCGACGCGAACGGTAACCGACTCTTGCCGCAAATGGGCGAGGATCACGTAGCCGCCCGGTGTTTCGATCGAGACGTAGTTGCCGAACGGACGCGCGCGATTGTGCTGGCGCTCTGCCGGCGGCGCATCCGGCTGGCGGTTCTCCACGTGCACGATCATCCCGTCGCACGGAGCGAGAATCGGCTGGTCCCACGACTCGCCCGCCTCGCGCTCAAAATCGTAGGCGAAATATTGATCGACGCGACCGAGATGATGGTTGTGCGCAGGATCGGGTCCTCCCGAGGTGACGCGCCAGCGTTCGGCAAACGGCGGCTGCAAAATGAGCGGCCGATCCGACGCGCGCGCCAGCCAGCGTTGCGATGACGCTCGCGTATTGAAGCGCCGCCAGAGCAACAAACCAAGAATCGCCGCGACGGCAATCCAGAAGCCCGGAATGCCGATCTTCGGATCCCAGAATGCGACGAACCCGAAACCCGCCGCAGCCAAGACCAGAATCGTCAGACTATTCGGCAGACGCATCGCCGCAAGGGTCGGCCCACGAGGCGCATAATTCCTGCCGCATGACGGTTCCAACCCGGTGACCGGCATCGCGATCGCGATTGCCACGTTCGCGCTTCATCTTTGCACGGCGTGGCGCTACGGATATTTTCGCGACGAACTGTACTTTATCGCATGCGGACGTCATCTTGCATGGGGCTACGTCGACCAGCCTCCACTGGTCGCACTCGTCGCGTGGCTTGCGCAACCCGAACACGACGGTTTGATCGCACTGCGGCTGTTACCGGCTCTCGCGGCGGGCTTCGCGGCGTTCGTCGCGGTGCAGATCGCCCGCGATCTCGGCGGCGGACGCTTTGCGCAGTGGCTGGCCGGAATCGCCGTCGCGCTCACCCCCGCCTATCTTCTGCTCGGCAACCTGCTCACCACGACCTCGTTCGAACCGCTCTCGTGGACGCTCGTCATCTGGCTGGTGATCCGGAGCGTAGCACTAAAGCAGCCGCGTCGAGGAACCGCCGCAAAAACATGGCTTACCATTGCCGCGGCAGCGAGTTTCGGCCTTTACGGCAAGTATTCGATGGCCTTGTTGCTCGCGGCGCTGCTCGCCGGCTTGCTGGCAACCAAAGAGCGACGCATCTTGGCAACGCCGTGGCTTGCGATTTCGGCGAGCGTGGTTGCGGTCGTGATGCTGCCGAATCTCTGGTGGCAAGCTGCGCACGGCTGGCCGTTCCTTGCGGTGCTGCAAGGCGACGCCGCGCATCGCCACGCCTTCAACAACGGCTGGCTGCTGGAATCGCAAAACCTCGCCGGCAATGCGATCTCGTTCGCCGCCGAACAACTCGTCTATACGAATCCGCTCGCGTCGCCGGTCTGGCTCGCCGGTTTGATCGCGCCGTTCGCCTGGAGGCGACTACGCGACCTGCGCTTTCTCTCGATCGCGTACGTCGTGCTCTTCGCCACTGCCGTCATGCTCGAAGCCAAAGGGTACTACATCATCGGGATCTACGGCGCGCTCTTAGCGATGGGCTCCGTCGTCGTCGAGCGGGCCGCAGGGTGGCTGCGAATCGCGCTGTTCGCCGCTCTGACCGCAGCCGCCGTCGCGACGATGCCGCTTTCGATTCCGGTGCTCTCCATCGACGGATTCATCTCGTATACACGCGTGCTCGGCCTCACCGGTCGGGACGGCGCTCCCGCGCACCTCATTCAGCCGATCTACGCTGAGGAGTTCGGCTGGGATCGCCTCGCGCGCGACGTCGCCTCGGTGTACGCTGCGCTGCCCGCAGCCACGCGCGCGACCACCGCGATCTATGCCGACACGTACGCCGATGCCGGCGCGATCGACTTCTTCGGGCCGGCGCACGATCTACCCAGCGCGATAAGCAGCCAGAATTCGTACTGGCTTTGGGGGACGCACGGCTACGACGGAACGCGCCTGATCGCTATCGGCGCCTCGCGCATCGATCTGCTGCGGCGCTACTACCATTCGTGCCGGCTCATCGCGACGTCGAACGAGCCGCTCAAGTGGGTCGTCGAAGGCCCCGCCCCGATCTACCTCTGCACCGGCCCGGTGATGCCGCTCGACCAGATCTGGCCGCACCTGCGCTGGTACGGCGC
>DATKPZ010000245.1:0-2964 GCA_035523815.1 Alphaproteobacteria bacterium | reverse complement strand
GTCGGGCGCGCCGTGGGCCTGTGCATAAGCCGTGAGCGAAGGGTAGGACGCAACGCCGTCGATCTCGGCAATCGTCGGATTGATCGCCGCGATCGCAAAGCGATGCTGGGTACGCAGGTACGAAAACACCGTATACGACGGGCGCATCGGGTTGTTCGACGCGCCCACGACGGCGACGCTCTTGGAGCGCTCGAGCAAGGCGCGGCGCTGCGCGGGTGTCTCCAGAATCATCGCGCCGACTCCGCCAGCGCGCCGCGCTGCGAGGCCTCGAGCGCGTTGCCCAGGTCCCAGGTCAGATCGTCCACGTCCTCGAGCCCGACAGACAGGCGCACCGCCTCGGGCGCAACGCCGGCTTTGCGCATCTCGTCATCATTTAACTGCGAGTGGGTGGTAGAGGCCGGGTGAATCACCAGCGACTTGGCATCGCCGACGTTGGCCAGGTGGCTCCACAGCTCGAGCGCGTCGATGAACCGCCGTCCGGCCTCGCGCCCGCCGCGAATGCCGAAGGTGAAGATCGAGCCCATCTCGGGCTTGCGCACCCACTCCACCTCGGGGCGCGATTCGAGATACGCCGCGACCGCTTTGGCATTGCGGACGTGGGCCTCCATGCGCAGCGGCAAGGTCTCGAGGCCGAGCATCAGGATCCAGGCGTCCATCGGCGACATCTGCGCGCCGACGTCGCGCAGCACTTCGGCGCGCGCACGCATCAGGAACGCGTACTCGCCGAAGGTCTCGGTGAAGACCTTATCGTGATAGCCGGGGCTGGGCTGCGAGAGCAGCGGAAACTTGCCGCTGCTGAAATCGAAACGGCCCGATTCGACCATGATCCCGCCCATCGTGGTGCCGTGACCGCTGATGAACTTGGTTGCCGAGTGCACGACGATATCGGCGCCGTGCTCGATCGGGCGGCACAGATAGGGCGAAGCGAAGGTGTTGTCGACGACGAGCGGGGTGCCGTGCTTGTGCGCGAGCTTGGCGAGACCGGCTAGATCGGCCAGCGTTCCCGACGGGTTGCCGATCGTTTCGGCAAAGAGCAATTTGGTGCTCGGGCGGATCGCGGCTTCGATCGCCGCGAAGTCGTCGACCGGCGCGAAGCTGGTTTCGATGCCCATGCGCCGCATCGTGATGCTGAACTGCGTGACGGTGCCGCCGTAGATGTTCTGCGAGCTGACGATGTGATCGCCGGCCTGCGCGAGCGCGAGGACGGTGCAGAGCTGTGCGGCGAGGCCGCTCGAGAAGGCGATGCCGCCGAGGCCGCCCTCGAGCGAGGCCATCCGCTCTTCGAAGGCCGAAACGGTGGGATTGCTGATACGGCTGTAGATATGGCCGTAGCTGCGAAGTTGAAAGAGCTCGGCGGCCTGCTCGGTCGTTCCAAAGACGAAGGCGGCCGTCTGATAGATGGGCGTGGCGCGCGAACCGGTGGTCGGGTCGGGTGGCGAGCCCGCATGAATGGCGCGTGTGGCGAAACCGAAGCTGCGATCCTGCATGGCTTAGGCTGGTTCGTCGCTAACAAGGAAACCTCATGGGGATGACACTCACCGAGAAGATCCTGGCGCGCCACGCCGGCGTCGATCGCGTCGAACCCGGCCAAATCGTCAACGTCAACGTCGATCTGGTGCTCGCCAACGAAATCTCCGCGGCGGTTGCGATCGGCGTGATGCGCGGGATCAAAGGCGCAACGACGGTGTTCGATCCGGATCGCATCGCGCTGGTCGAGGATCATTTCGTCCCCGCCAAAGACACGCAGTCGGCCAAGATCGCGAAGCTGATGAAAGACTTTGCGATCGAGCACAAGATCACGCACTTTTACGACGTGGGGCGCGGCGGCATCGAACATGTGGTGCTGCCCGAAGAAGGGTTGGTCGCGCCGGGCGAAGTGATCGTCGGCGGCGATTCGCATACCTGCACCTACGGCGCGCTCGGCGCGTTCGCGACCGGTATGGGCTCGACCGACGTTGCCGCAGCGTTCGTGCTGGGCGAAGTTTGGATCAAAGTCCCTTCGACGATCAAGATCGTCTACAACGGTGCGCCGGGATCGATGGTGTTCGCCAAAGATATCATGCTGCGCACGGTCGGAGAGCTGGGCATCGACGGCGCGACCTATCACGCCATCGAGTATCACGGCACGACCGTCGACGACCTCTCGATTACGGGCCGGTTCACGATGGCCAACATGGCGATCGAGGCCGGTGCGAAGAACGGCATCTTCCACGCCGACGCCAAAGCGATTGCCTTCGTCGAGGAACGCACGCAGCGCGCGTTCGTCGTCGAACGCGCTGACGCGGACGCAGCGTACGTGCGCACGATCGAGATCGACGTCGCGGCGCTCGAACCGCAGGTCGCCTGCCCGCACACGCCCGACAACGTGCATCCGATTTCCGACGTGACGCGTGACGACGTCTACGTGGATCAAGTCTTCATCGGTTCGTGCACCAACGGGTATCTCGACGATCTGCGCATCGCGGCGAAGATTCTCGAGGGGAAGAAGATCGCGTCGAACATTCGCGCGATCGTCAACCCCGGCTCGCAGAAAGTGTGGATGGCGGCGGCGAGCGAGGGGATCCTCACGACGCTCGCGGCAGCCGGCTGCGCGGTGAACACGCCCGGCTGCGGCGCCTGCTTTGGCGGTCACATGGGCACGCTGGGCGACGGCGAGCGCGCGATCTCGACGACCAATCGCAACTACGTCGGGCGCATGGGCTCGCCCAAATCGGAAGTCTATCTCGCGTCGCCGGCGACCTGTGCGGCCTCGGCGCTGACCGGCAAGATCACCGACCCGCGCGTCCTCGACACGGTGCTCGCGTAATGGAGTCGATTTTGAGCGGACGCGCCCACGTCTACGGCAAGAACGTCGATACCGACGTGATCATTCCGGGAAAGTACTGCAACCTCGTCGATCCGGTGGAACTGGGCAAACACGCGCTCGAAGGTATCGACCCGGAGTATGTCGCGACGATGAAGGCC
>DATKPZ010000244.1:0-3470 GCA_035523815.1 Alphaproteobacteria bacterium | reverse complement strand
AAGCTGGTGTGGCGGGACACGGACGCCGGCTTCATCGTCGTCGGGATGACCTGGGCTGCCGGACAAGGTGCGCCGCTGCACGATCACGCGGGGCTTTGGGGCGCGGAGATCGTCGTGGACGGGATGATGCACGAGACCGCGTTCGAATTGACCGAGCGCGCGCGTGACGGCCGCTTCGGATTCTGCCGCGGTACCCATCGCCTCAGCGAGCGCGGCACGGTCGGATTGATCGAGCCCCCGCGCGAGTATCATGACTTTGGTAACGCGGGCAAGACCGTCGCGCACTCGTTGCACGTCTACGGCGGCGAGTTGACGAGCGCCCAAACCTTTCGTGAAGACAGCGACGGCTGGTGGACGGCGCGCCGTGTCGGCCTGCGGTACGACGCCGAATGAAGCGCCTGCTCGTGCCGGCCGCGCTTTTTGCGGTGTTGCTCGCGACGACCATGCAAACGCCGGCGCAGGTCACGGATCGCGAACTTCCGGTTGGAAGCGCGACGACGTTACGTCTGAACGTGAGCGGTTCGATTCACGTCATGCCGGTCGCCGGTCTTACCAGCGTGAAGTTCCATGTGGTCGACAGCGGGCCGTCGATTCCGCCGATGTCGCTGAGCAACTCGCGCACCGGTTCGCGCATGAACGTTTCGATAACCGGGCCGAGCCAGAATATTCTTCCGTTCGTCGGCGCGAGCGGCTATGAATTGCAGGTTTCGTATCCGGCGCGCATGCACTTGGACTTGCGCGAGTTCTCGGGTCGCGTGCACGTGGAGCGCGTCACGGCGTCGATGCAGATCTACGATGCGGACGGCAGCGTCCTGGTCGACGACGCGGGCGCCCCGCTCACGGCCGAGGCTGACAGCGGCGACATCTCGGTTGCGGTCGCCCATACCTCGCTGACCCTCACCGTCGGAAACGGCAACGTCAACGCGGTGCTGGCTTCCGGATGGAGGGGGTCGCTGGTTCGCCTCGAGGCCTCCGACGGCAACCTGCACCTAAGCGTTCCGGCTGGGTTTCGCGCGCACTACGACCTCACCAGCGGGTCCGGCCGCGTGAGCAACCCTCTGCGCAGCGTGGCGAAGGCTCCCTTGGTCTTTATGCTGGCCGAGCAAGGGAACGTGTCGGTGGCCCCTCTGTAAAGAATGACCTGCGGGGAGTGCGCAGGTGCCCCTTCTGTCGTATCCTGTTGGGGTACGGAAAGCCATGCTAGCGGGCGTTAGTATCTTTCGGAGGAAATTGTGCGCTCTATTTTAGCCATAGCGCTTTTTGCGCTGACCGCGCTGGTTCCGTCGGTGGCCTTGGCCACACTCGTGGACGCTTCGCTCGTGCCCGACGGCACCTACGTCGTCAAAGTCGAAAAAGTTCAAGATGCACAGCACGTGCTCGTCATGATGCAAAACGGCGTCGAAACGACGCTCGTCGCTCAAGGCGTCGACTTCAGTAAGGTCAAGCCGAACGAGACCCTCAAGATCTCGCTGGTCAAGGGTAAAGTGCCGGTCTTCACGGTCCAGTAGGCATCCTTTTCAATTCTGGGTAAAAGGGTTCGCATGAGAACGAACCCTTTTGTGTTGCTCCGAGGAGGATGTCGCATGCGATTTCGCACCACGATCTCGGCGCTGATCGCGCTGATCTTTTCAGCGACGGTTGCCGCCAACGCTGCTTTGACGCAGGGCAGCCTGCTGGATGGCACCATCGAGGGCAATTATTCGAGCAACCACGCCTATCAAGGCGAGCACGTCACCGTTTCGAACGTCACGAGCGACGACGGCAGCGGCAGCATCCGCAACGGACATCTCTACGGATACGTGTACGAGGTGCAGAAAGCCGGCCAAGGCACTCCCGGAAAAATCCGCTTTCGCTTCACCGAACTGGTGAATGGGAACGGCGCTCGCTACACGATCGACAGCCGGGTTACCGAGATGAAGGCGCAGACCAAGAATAACGCGGCCAAAGAGGCGGGCGGCGCGCTGGCCGGCATGCTGGTGGGAAATGCCATCGGCAAGACGCTCTTCGGTGCGAGCGGCGGCGGTGTCGTCGGCGCGGCCGGCGGCTTCTTGCTCGCGAAGAACAACCGCCAAGACATCAACGTCTCCGCGGGATCGTACATTCAAGTCGAACTCTTATCCGTTTCGCGGCGTCAGTCGCGCTAACTCGCGTGCCCGTCGTTCCGGCAACAACGGAACATCTCGATCGCGCCGCCGCGCTTTTACGCGGCGGTGCGGTCGTTGCGTTTCCCACCGAGACCGTGTACGGTCTGGGCGCGAGCGCATTCGACGCGCGCGCGGTAGCGCGTGTCTTTGAGATCAAAGCGCGGCCCGCGTTCGATCCGTTGATCGTTCACGTCGCGGACGAGGCGATGCTCGCGCGCGTGGCGGAGGATATTCCGCCCGATGCGCGTGCGCTGATCGAACGGTTTTGGCCCGGACCGCTGACCCTCGTGGTGCGTAAGCGCCCCGAGATCCCCGACCTCGTAACAGCGGGTCTGGGCACGGTCGCGGTGCGCATGCCCGCGCATCCGGTTGCGCGCGCGCTGATCGAGCGCGCCGGGATACCGCTGGCCGCGCCGAGCGCGAACCCGTTTGGATATTTGAGCCCAACGCGTGCGGAGCACGTGGCACGGATGCTCGGTGAGCGCGTCGATCTGATCCTCGACGCGGGTTCGGCCGAGCACGGCGTCGAGTCGACGATCGTGATGATCGAGCCGCGGCCGGTGTTGCTGCGCCACGGCGCCATCGCGGCGGCCGACATCGAGGCGGTCATCGGTCGGCTCGAACGCGAGCTTTCCGACGAACACAAGCCGCTCGCGCCGGGACGTTTGCCGCAGCACTATGCGCCGCACACGCCGGTGCGCGTCGTCGATACGCTCGCGCGGGTGCCGCAGTCGGAGCGCGCAGATGCGGCGTTGCTCGCGTTTCGCGCGCCCGCGCCGGGGTATCGCGCGGTGCGCGTCCTGAGCAGCAGCGGAGATCTGCGTGAGGCTGCCGCGCACCTCTTCGAATATCTGCACGAGCTCGATGCGTTGGGCGTCGCGCGGATCGACGCCGAACGCGTGCCGCACGAAGGCATCGGCATCGCGATCATGGATCGATTGGCGCGTGCCGGGCATGCGTGACCGGCGCCCGCTCGCGTTACTCGCCCTGGCGTTCTTGGCGCTGATTTGGGGTTACAACTGGGTGGTCATGAAGATCGCCGTGACCGACGCCTCGCCGTTCACGTTCGCCGCGTGGCGCACGCTCGGCGGCGGAGTCGCGTTGCTGGCGACCGCGCTCGTTCTGCGCAAATCACTTCGTCCGCAGTTTCCCGCGACGTTCTTTTGGATCGGATTCTTCCAAACTGCGTGCTTCGTCGGACTCGTCACGTGGGCGGTCGTGAGCGCGGGCGCGGGACAGGTCGCGATGCTCGCGTACACGATGCCGCTTTGGGTGGCGCTGCTGGCCTGGCCTCTGCTCGGCGAGCGCATCGGCCCGCTTCAGGCG
>DATKPZ010000243.1:0-5283 GCA_035523815.1 Alphaproteobacteria bacterium | reverse complement strand
TGAAAGAGCACGTAGGCGGTGCCGGGCATCGACGGCGCCATGAAGGCGCCGATGATCGCGTCGGTCGCGAGCGTCCCTTTGAGCTCCTCGCTTTCGAACCAGCGATCGAGGATCGGTCGTGCGGCGCCGCTCAGCATCTCGATCGCTTCGTTCATATTCGGACCCATCTTTTGCATCGCGCGTGCCATCGAGCCGAGGTGGAGCATATCGCCGAGCCCGGGATGAAGCACGTTGGGCGGGATTTGCGTGAGCGTCGGCTCGACGACGGACGCGACGCGCTGCAGCATTGCTTCATACTGCGGATACGCTCGAGCGTCGCGGCGGCTGAACTTCGCGATCTCCTCCACGTCACGCTCTGTTCCACGGCCGAGCATCAGATAGCGTCCGTCGAGAAACGGGGTGAACGACGCGGGATCGCGTTCGATCGCTTCAAACCCGTATCGCGTCAAAGCCAGGTCGCGCACGATTTCGGGGCGGAAGAGGCTGTTCACGTAGGCCGCCGTCGAGACTTTGAATCCCGGAAAGGTCTCTTCGCTCACGCATGCCCCACCGACCAGGTGCCGCCGTTCCAGGACGAGCACGCTGCGCTTGGCGCGCGCCAGATAGCACGCCGTAACCAGGCCGTTGTGACCACCTCCGATCACGATTGCATCATACGTCTTGGGCATAAACGGGTCATTAAGTTGGAGGGAAGCCCGGCCCTGTAAGAGGTAGTTTGGCGTATGGAGATTACCGTACGTCGCGCGAGTGCTCGCGACATCGACGTGCTCTTACCCTTGGTCCGGTCGTATCGGGTGTTCTACCAGCAGACGCCCGACGACGACGGCGAGCGCCGCTTCATCGGCAAGCACCTGCGCGACGGTACGAGCGCGCTGTTCTTCGCCAGTGCCGCGGGCTTTGCGCTTGGCTTCGTTCAGCTCTTCGAGTCATGGAGCACGGTGCGGCTCGCGCCGGTGCTGATTCTGGAAGATCTCTACGTCGAGCCGCAATTTCGCCGGCGCGGCATCGGCCGCATGCTCATCGACGCGGCCCTTGCCTACGCGCGCGAGAGCGGCGCGGCCGCGATGTTCCTGGAGACGGCGGTCGAGAACGAGCGGGCGCAACAGGTGTACGAGCGTGAGGGCTGGCGCCGCGAGGTCGCCTTCGTCAAGTACAACGCGCCCTTATGAGCTCGTCATCTGTGCTAAATGTCGTACGGCGCGGGCCGAGCCCGAACGTAACGGATCGGGCGAAACCCGCTCCTTGCTAGGAGGCGGGACCCGTGGTATCGTACCGTCGTTAGCCGTGCCGGGATCCCGTGGGTCGGTGGTCGAGTGGTTAATGGCACCGGACTGTAAATTCGGCTCGCGAAAGCGATACGCTGGTTCAAATCCAGCCCGGCCCAAATTTCCCCGCACGCATTCGCGGGCGTTGCATAGTGGTAGTGCCTCTGCCTTCCAAGCAGATAGCGCGAGTTCGATTCTCGCCGCCCGCTCCAAACAACTGAACGACGCCGTTGTAGCTCAGTGGTAGAGCACCTCCTTGGTAAGGAGGAGGCCACGGGTTCAATCCCCGTCAACGGCTCCATTTTCTAAACGGCAAGGCCTCGGAGTATGATCCGGGGCCTTGCCTTCTTGCGCCACAAGGCCCAAGAGAATCGGGTCGCTTGTCTTTGGAGACGCTGAGATGCGTTGGGCTACCATCCAAAGACATGAAGACGCCGATTGTCTGGAGCGCCCTCGGGTTGGCTGCTCTCCTCACAACACTTGCCGCCTGCGGCGGCGGCGGCGGCGGGTCGACCCTGCCCGGCGCCGTTTCGCCTTCCGCGACGAGCAGCGCCACCGCGGCGCCGACGCCGACTCCGCCGGTGCCTTCGGGGCAAACGATTCAGACGTCGCAGGGCAGCGTGAGCGGCGAGCCCGACATGTTCACGCCGACCGAAGGCGACACGGCGAGCGGCGGGCAGGGATCACCGATCGACGGTATCACCTGCGATCCGACGATGTCGAACAACTACCACGTTCATATCTTTTTAGGTGTGTACGTGAACGGGACACAGATGGCGCTGCCGATTGCGATCGGCATGGAGAATCCGGGTGCACCGAGCGGCGGCTTCATCAACAGCGCGAGCTGCTTCTATCACATTCACACGCACGATTCGAGCGGCATTGTGCACGTCGAAGATCCGGATCCCAACAACGTTCCGATTACGGGAACGATGTACACGCTGCAAAACGTGCTCGACGTTTGGGGCATCACCGCGAGCGCAAATAATTTCGGCCAATTCAAGGGGCCGGTCGAGGTGTTCACCTCGGGTCAAGTCTTTCGCGGAGCGGACGCCAACAGCGGCGTGGTTCCGGCCAGCGATCTGACCTACTGGGGCAGCGATCCGAACACGGTCCCGCTGTATTCGCACGAAGTGATCATCGTCGAGGTCGGACCGACGTACCCCACGTCCCTGCCCGGCGTGTTCTTCTACATCGAAAACTAGCCGTTGCGTTTGAGGTTCTCGACGATTTCGCCGAGGATGCGATCGGCGTCGGCCGGTGCAGGTTGACACGTTCCGGCACCCAAGTGGCCGCCCCCGCCGTACTCGGCGAGCATGTCGCCGATGCTGGTCTTGCAGTCGCGCTTGAGGATGTTATGGCCGACTTGAATGGAGACGAATTCGTTGTTGCGCCCGTCGGCAACGCGTACCGAAACGTTCGCGGTCGGGAACAGCTCGTAGATCAAGAAGCGATTGCCGCTGGGAAGATTCTTTAGTCCGCGTACATCGGTGACGACGACGTTGCCGTCCTGACGCGACGTAGCGAGCAAATGCTCGCGGAACGCCGGCTCCTCGGCCCGCAGACGTTCCACCTGTTTGCTCACTTGCGGATCTTTGAGAATCTGCTCGACGGTTTGCGCCTTCGCCAGCGTCATGAGGTGACGGAAATAGTCTTTGAAGGCGCCCAGGCCGCTGCGTGGATCGAGCGTGTACCCGACGAGAATCCAACCTTGCGGGTCAACGATATCGTCGCGCGTGAGCAGTGCGGCGTCGAGGCGATCGGTGGCTTCCATAAGATCCGAAAAGCGGCTGAACCGTTCCGACTTGTAATGGTCGGCGATAACCCGCGCCGCGCTTGGCGCGACCTCGAAGTTGCCGCGCATCTGCGGATTCCACGCGGCGTCGGACTGGCTCACGTGGTGGTCGAACCAGAGGGCGGCGCGTTCGTCGTAGGGGAGGTTCGCAAGGATGTCGTTGGCGGACAGGGCGACCTTGCCGTCTTGCACGTCCTTGGGATGGGCGAAATCGACTTCTTCGATCGGCTCGACTTCTTGGAGCAGGATGGCCGATGTGAGGCCATCGAGGTCGGCGCGGGTGATCAGGCGCATCGTGATACCTCCGGGGGCACCAGCTTCGCGCAAGCAACTGGGCGCTCCTTATGCCGTTTGGACGCATCCGCTGCCGGGGGCCGGAGCGTTCTTAAGAATGCATGAAACACGATATCACTCCACCGATCGTCAAGACCGAAGCACAGTGGCGCGAAGAACTCGGCCCGGAACGCTATGCCATCTTGCGTGAGGCCGGGACCGAGCGCCCGTTCACGGGCGAGTTGCTCAACGTCCGGGACGGCGGAACGTTCCTGTGCGGCGCGTGCGGCGCCGAATTGTTCACTTCGAGCGAGAAATTCGACTCTCACTGCGGCTGGCCGTCGTTCACGCATCCCCACGAGCAGCAGAACGTCCGTCTTCTCGAAGATAACAGTCACGGGATGCGCCGGACCGAGGTGCGCTGCGCGCGGTGCGATTCGCACCTGGGCCACGTCTTCGATGACGGTCCGGGACCACGCGGCACTCGCTATTGCATCAACTCTCTCTCGCTGGCTTTTGCGAAGACGTGACCTGATCGCTCGGGGGCAACGATGCGGGGGTTTCATAGGCGGGTCATCGAAACCGTGCCGAAAGTCCCATTCAGGAGCCCAGTGTGAAGGATCGGCTGGCCGGAAAGCGCCCGGAGGGCGGCAGTGACCGTTTGCTCATCCAGCAGGCGGCGTCGCTTTTGTCGACCGATCTTTCGCTCGGCGAGCTCTTCGAGCGCCTGACGACCATGCTGGCGCAGCACATCGACTCGGCGGTGGTGTTTATCGCGCTGGCCCATCCCGACGGCAACCACGCAATCGAATACATCTACGATCATGGCGAGATCCGCCGGTACCCTCACATCGAATTGACCGAGCGCTCGCGCGCGCGCACCGTTATCGGAACGGGCGAGGTGATTTGGGGAAATCGCCGCGACGTGTGGGCCCCGCAGGGAACCTATCCGATCAATCCCGATCGCCCGTGGACCGACGACACGCTCTCGGCGATATTCGTCCCGATGCGGGCCGGTGGGACGATGGTCGGAGCTCTTTCGGTGCAGAGCATCCACGAAGACGCCTACTCGCCGGCGGAAGTCGAAACGATCGCCGCTATCGGACACTATCTGGGTGTCGCGGTGCAGAACCAGCGGATGTATCAGGCGCTCCAGCGCACGGCGGAATACGATCCGCTCACCGGACTTGCCAGCCACACCCGCATCTCCCGTGAACTCGAGTCCGCGCTTGCGGGGTCGACGTCGACGCAACCGGTCGTGGCCATGATGTTCGACGTCGTCAATTTTGCACAATTCAACGAGCTGTATGGTCACAGCGAAGGCGACGACGTGTTGCGCCGCATTGCCGGGGTTCTGCGTGACTTCGAGAGTGCCGAGGAATCGATGGTCGCGGGCCGGTTGGGCGGCGATATTTTCATGGTCCTGATGCGCGACGGCGCCGCCGATCTTGCGCCATATAACGTCATGCAAGTCGCGGCGAAACTCGCAGAGCTAGCCTACGTCACGCGCGATCAAACCTTGCCCATCACCGTTGCGTGCGGCTACGTGTTAGCTCCGCTCGACGCGGGAACGCGATCGGATGTGATTGCGCTGTGCGAGCATCGCACGCGGCTCAGCCGTAAGCTGGGCGGAGTTCCGGTCGGCGCCGACGACGTCGATGCCTACACGGTTCACGGATCGTTCGAGGGGATCGAGACGATCGTCGAGAGCTTGCTCGACCGCGATCCGTTCACGCGCGTGCATCTCTTGCAAGTGAACACGATGGCGAAACTGTGGTCCGAGCATAACCTCGACCTCGACCATGCCTCGCTGACCAAATTATTGCAAGCAAGCCTGATGCACGACGTCGGCAAGTTGCTCATTGCCGATCGCATCATGAGCAAGCCCGGCCGGCTGACCGACGTGGAGTACGAAGCCGTGATGCGTCACGCCGAATATGGGCGGCACGT
>DATKPZ010000242.1:0-6168 GCA_035523815.1 Alphaproteobacteria bacterium | reverse complement strand
CGCTCCCACAGGCTCGTGACGAACTCCGTCCAGGCGGCCGCGTCGCCGGAGCCCGCGATGCGCTGCTGCGCGAGGCCCGCCTCCCCTCGCGCATCCCCGCTGACCAGCGCGGCAGCCGTGCGCTGCGCGAAATCGATCACGTCTCTGGCTTCGCGGCAATCGCAGACCGTCGAGGCCCCGAGCGTGCGCGCGTAGGCGCGAACGACGCTGCTCTTGGCATACCCGGCCGTTGCAATCGCCGCGAGGATCTTCGGAGAACGTGCAGAGAGGAGGCTCTCTAAGCGCGGGCGCGCGAGCCTCATCTCGAAGTCCTAGAAATTTCTGTCAGCCAAAGAGGCCCAGAACGGCTGAGGCATTGACGTTGTTCTTCGCCTGCAAAGCGAACTGGATCTGCTGCTGCAATTGCGAGAGCGTCGACTGCGTCACGCCTGGGCCGTAGTTCTCGTCGGTAATGTTCGACGCGGCAGTCGTTAGATTGTTCGCATACGTGTCGTTCGCTTGCGAGGCAGCTTGAAGAGCGGCCTGCTGCGCCCCGAGTTTCGCTTGTGAGGTCGTGAGCGAATTGAGCGCGTTGTCGATCTGACCGATCGCCTGGGTCGCGCCTAAGCTGCTCCCGAGGTTGAGATTGTTGATCTGCAGCGTTGAGGAATTCACCCCGGGAACGGCGACGTTCGTCGTCTGGCCCTCATTCGCGCCGCTCTGCACGGTAAGCGCGCTGTTCTGCGAGTTCGCGGGGGTCGCTTGCGCGATCTGCACCGTCGCCGTCTGACCCACATCGGCAAGCGAGATGTTTCCGACCTTGATGTTGACGTTTTCCACGCCGCTGATCGTGCCGCCGGCGGCGACGGGCGCGCTCGTAACGGTTTGTCCGGTAGCGTTATCGCGAACCGTCGCGACCGCTGCAGCCTGCCCGTTGTTGTTGACGACTTGGATCGCGATCGTTGAATTCGTCGTCGAGGTTCCACCGAAGCCTTGTGCGGCGCCCGCGGGCGGCTTTTGAAAGTTGGCATTGGCCGCCGCCACTTGCGTGATCACCGTGCCGCCGTTCTGCACGATGTCGTTCGCCGTGACCTTTGCGACCGCAGGCGTTCCGGCTTGGGGGCCCGCAAGCGCTCCGTTCAGCAGCTGTTGCCCATTGAAGTTCACCGACTGCGCGATCGTATTCGCTTGCTGCACCAGCTGATTGGTTTGCGCCTGAAGATCGGCGCGATCGGCCGGACTCAAGAACGAGTTGACGCCTTGCACTGCGAGGTTGCGCGCTGTCTGCAGGACACCGGTCAACTGCTGCAGCGCACCTTGCGCGACGCTGGTCGCGTTATAGGCATCCTGAATGTTCTCGGACGAGGCGCTTGCGGCCGCGGCTTGCGTATTCAGCGAGGTGGCGATCGCATAGCCCGACGCATCGTCGGCCGCGCTGTTCACGCGCTTGCCGGTCGAAAGTTGATTGAACTGCTTGAGCAGGCTTTCTTGGGTCTGCCCGGTCTGGTTGATCAGGGAGTTATTCAAGCTGGTGATCGATGCCATGGCCTCCAGATTATAGCAGAACACGCCCGAGCGGCCCTCATGGGGACGAGGGGCAGCTTATCCCAATCTTTACGCCCCTTCAGTCGTAGGCGACCTCGTCGATCGTGTACTCGATCGGCCCGGCGGGCCGGTGAACCACCACCCGTTCGCCGACCCGGTGATCGGTGAAGGCGCGCGCGATCGGGGACTCCCAGCTGATGGCGCCATGGGGAGGGTCGGCCTCGTCTTCACCCACGATCCGCACGCGAAGCTCGCGACCGGAGCGATCGTGCGCTCGCACGCTTGCCCCGAATTCGACGACCCCCTTGGGGTGGGCCGACGGGTCGATCACGATCGCCGAGTCGATGCGCTCCGCGAAGTAGCGAGCCTCGCGCTCGTCGCCTCCGGCTTGGGCACGCGCCAGGTCGGCGCGTAAGAGCGCCAGACCGCGAGGCGTCACGTAGTTGGGAAGCGTGCTGGCGGGTCGGCGTTCGAAACGAGGTTCCGGCCCGTCGCTATCGTCTTTTACGAATGCGCGGCTCATGGGGTCACCTCCGCGGCGCGGGGAGCCCCCGGCGCGAGCGAGATATCTTCGAGAATTTCGCGTTTCGTCTCGGGCACTCCCCGCGCCACCACCACGATGGTGACGATGCACAGCGCGGCATAGATCGCGAAGGTGAACGACGGCCCGAGCGCCTGCACCATGGAGAGAAAGAACAGCGAGACCAGTAGATTTGCGACCCAGTTGCTCAAGGTACAGATGCTCATACCCAATCCGCGCACCTGAAGTGGGAATATCTCTGAAATCAGCAGCCAGAGAATCGGCCCCAAGCTGTAAGCAAACGACCCCACGTACACCATCAAGCTGACCAAAGCGATCGTCGCAAGCGAGCCACCCAGGTGCGGCTGCGCGAAGGCAAACGACAACGCGCTCAGCGCAATGAACATGCCCGCGCAGCCGGCGTAGAGCAGGGGCTTGCGCCCGAGCCGGTCGACGAAGAAGATCGCGACCAGCGTGAGCAGGACGTTCACGACGCCGACGAGCGCGGTCGCGAGAATCGACGCCTCGTTCGACGCGATGCCGGCCAGCTGGAAGATATGCGGTCCGTAGTAGATCACCGTGTTGATGCCGGTGAGCTGTTGCAACATCGCAAGCGCGATGCCGAGCACGAGCGCATAGCGTACGGCCGGCGTTGCCAGCGCCGCGAATCCCGAACCGTGCACTTTGAGCGAGTCGATGATGGCTGTCTCCTCGACGGCGATCTCGTCGCGACCCGCGATCCGGCGCAACTCTTCGCGCGCCGCCTCGATTGCGCCGATCTTAAAGAGGTACCGCGGACTTTCGGGCAGCGGAAGCATGCCTACGACGAGTACGAGCGACGGCACGAGCGCAAGCCCGAGCATCCAACGCCACGCGCCCGACCCCGCCAGCGCATAGTCCACGAGAAAGGCGGCCAAAATGCCGACGGTGATCGCTAACTGATAGAGCGAAACCAGCGCTCCGCGGACGTCGGCGGGGGCGACTTCGGAGATATAGAGCGGCGCCACGACCGAGCAAAAGCCGATGGCCGTCCCGACGATAAATCGTGCCGCCAGGAGCACCTCGATCGACGGGGCAAATGCCGAGAGTAACGCGCCGATGCCGAAGATAATTCCCGCGATCAGCAGCGTGAGGCGCCGCCCGATCCGGTCGGCAGCCGTACCCGCCGCAGCCGAGCCGGCGATGCAGCCGATGAGGACGATGCTGATCGTGAGCTCTTGCTGCTGCGTCGACAGAGCGAAATCGCGCGCTATAAAGAGAATCGCGCCGGAGATAACGCCCGTGTCATAGCCGAAGAGCAGCCCGCCTAACGCTGCGACCGACGCAACGAGAAAAACAAACGGCCTCATACCAGCGCTTTCGTGGGCTTGCAGCGAAGGCCTTGCCATGCAACAAGCGCTGGTCGTGCAACGTGATGGCCGCATCCTCCACGAGGAGTACGCCGCAGATTTCAACGGATCGAAACCGCACGCACTCTACAGCGGAACCAAGAGCTTTTGGGGCATCGTTGCACTCGAGGCCGCGCTCGAAGGGTTGCTGCATCTGGACGAGCACGTCAAAGACGGAATTACCGTGCGGATGTTGCTCAACCTTACCGCCGGCTACGGCTTCGGCGGACTTGGGAGCGCCGTTCCGACCTACGCGCACGCGCTCGAGATCGTACCGAAACACGCGCCGGGATCCACGTTCACCTACGGGGGCATCCCGCTGCAAGTCTTCGGTGCGTTCTTTTCCGAACGCCTGCGCAACCTCACGCCGCACGACTACTTGCGCAGGCGCGTGCTCGAGCCTGCCGGGGTGAGCGTCGCGTCGTGGCGCACGCTCAAAGACGGGACCCACCCGTTACCGACGGGAGCTTTTCTGGACGCGCGCAACTGGCTCGCGTACGGCGCCTACGTCCTCGAGCATCGCGAAAAATACGCGGAAGCCTTCACCGGCTCGCAGCGTAACGCGCGTTACGGCTTAGGCTGGTGGCTCGGCGGTCCCAAATTGCCCGCGGATCTCATCTACGCGAGCGGGTCGGGCGGCCAGGCCCTCTACCTGATTCCCTCGCTCGATCTCGTCGCCGTACGGTATAGCGACGGCGGCTCTCCCAATCACCCCGCGGTCGTGAAGAAAATCACGGCGCTCACCACGTAGGAATGCGAAACGTCGCCGGGCACGTGTCTTGGTCGGTCGGCGTGTCCATCAGCGATTGCGGCTGCGGAAACGCGTCAACCTGATCGGTATGGATCGTGATCCAGAACTGCGTGAGCACGGCCTCGCCTGAATCGTTCTTTGCACACTGGAGCTGCAGCGCGCGTGGATGATCGGTCGCGAACGCCTCGGCGAAGCGTGCCGTGACCTCGGCGTGCGTGACGTCGCGACCGGCCTGCGCAACCAGGTATGTTCCGAACGAACTCGACGCCACGGCGTCTCGCATGGCGAGCTCGGCTGCGAAGAACTGCTCCGGATCGAACCCGAAACATTGCACGTGTTTGTCGTATTCGTGGGTGAGCAGGCTGTGTTCGAAGTGGGGCATGACCGCTTCGAGGTGGGAACGTAACGCTTCGTCGAGCGGCGGCGGCTCGCTGCTGCGGCGGTAGAAATCGCAGCCCCGCTGCCACCATTGCTCGTTGACCACGCCTTCCGCCGCCAGCTCGCGCGGGAGCGACGCCCAAAGCCCGTGCAGACCGATGAGCGGCGCCTTCGGCTGGCCGGCCAGACAATGCCCCTGGCCCGTCTCACAAATGCCCGGCTGCCACGTCAGCGCGAAGGTGTAATGATCGAAGTCCGCGTGCTGCGGCGGTGCGGAAAGCACCGCCAGCAGCAACGCGAGCACGACGCCCATCTCTACGGCGTGACGGGTTTGGCGCCGTCGACGGGTTTACCGCCGCCGGCCTGCAGGCTCTTCGAGAGCGACT
Organism: Alphaproteobacteria bacterium; assembly: GCA_035523815.1. Lineage (GTDB taxonomy): Bacteria > Vulcanimicrobiota > Vulcanimicrobiia > Vulcanimicrobiales > Vulcanimicrobiaceae > Aquilonibacter. Next base: position 1,221 of record DATKPZ010000242.1, on the reverse strand, counting down.
GCAGCGACGTCACGTAGTCGTTGTACTTGGTGAACGCGTCGTTATATGCGGCGTCGAATCGCGACGCGTAGTCGAGTTGTTCTGCCGTCGGCGCAAGCTGCACGCCGAACCCGGTGCGGGGTATCGACTCGCGCAGCGAGCCCGAACGCTGAATCGAGTCCTCGTCGTTGTGATAGTCGGCGGTGAAGCTCGAGAAAACGTCCTGCCACGTCGCTTGCGCCTTAGCGATTTGGCTTCGCAGAGCGGCGTCGGTCGTCTTCTCGGACGCAAGCGATTTCTTGATCGCGTCGAGGTTGTTGAGCACCACGTCGATCTGTCCGTACGCGCGACTATACTTCTGCGCGAACTCGTAGCCGGCTTGGTAGTCAGCCTGCGTCCAGCTATCGCGAGGATCGGGCTTCACGTCGAACTTCTGATCGAGCGTCTTCCCGTCGATCGTCATACGCACCGTATAGGTGCCGGGTACGACCGCCGGTCCGACCTTGGGCCCCCGGTATTGTGGACGCGCTGCGCCCATCCACTGCGTCGGTCCGTCTTCGTGGAAATCCCACACGAACCGGTTGATGCCGGCCTTGTTGGGGATCACGGAGACGTCCTTACCTTTGACCTTGTGCGTCCCTTTGATCGTGCGGATCACCTTACCGCTCGCATCGAGAATCTGCGCCTGCGGCGCGGACTTCTGCGGCGCCGATTGGTAGAAGTCCACGATCGCGCCGTTCGGCGGATTCTCTGCGGCAAAGCGGCCGTAGAGTCCGAGGTCGGCGTTCGAGTGGTAGTGATACATGTACGAGGTGCGCGGAGCGATGAGCACTGCGCCGGCCTTTTGCTCGGCAGGCATCTGCTGAACGGCGCTTGCGTCGTCGAGAACCCACACATCGCGCCCGTGCGTCGCGATCACGATGTCGTCGAACTCCGGCTGCAAACGGATGTCGCGCACGGATACCGCCGGAAGGTTCATCCGGAAGTTCTGCCAGTGATCGCCCCCGTCGTACGAAATCCATAGACCGTTTTCCGTGCCGGCGTACACGAGGTCGGAATTGTGGATGTCGGGACGAATCGTGCGCACGTACTGATCGGACGGTAATCCGCCGACGATCTTCTTCCAGGTCTTTCCGTAGTCGTGCGTCACGAAGGCATACGGCGCATAGTCGCCCATCCGATGATTGTCGGCCACCACGTAGGCCGTACCGGCAACCAGCGCAGAGGGCGCCGTCGTCTCAA
>DATKPZ010000241.1:0-3054 GCA_035523815.1 Alphaproteobacteria bacterium | reverse complement strand
GCATGATGAGCATCGCGTGGATGGCGGCAATCGTCGTCATCGTCGTGGCTCAGAAGCTTCTACCCCCGAAGGCTGCCATCGACGTGCCGCTCGGACTTGCGATCGTGGCCGTTGGGATCGTACTCCTCGTCTCGCCCTTGACGATTCTTGGGCTCATTCCGCCGATGTGCGGCGGGTCAACGCTTTAGGAGAGAAAACAATGATCGATCTCGCAATGAAGATGCCGCCGGTCGTTTCCGCGCAAGAGTGGGAGGCCGCGCTCCAGCAACTGCTCGTGAAGGAAAAGGAGGTCACGCGCGCGCGCGACGCCTTGGCCGCGCAGCGCCGGCGGATGCCGTGGTTCGCCGTGGAGAAAGCCTACGAGTTCGACGGTCCGGACGGCAAAGCGAGTTTGCTCGACCTGTTCGACGGCCGCCGCCAACTCGTCGTGTACCGCGCGTTCTTTGAACCAGGCGTGCGCGGCTGGCCCGATCACGCCTGCGTCGGGTGTTCGCTGATGGCCGATCAGGTTGCCGACGTTTCCCATCTGCACGCTCGCGACACCAGCTTCGTCTACGCATCGCGCGCGCCGCAAACGGACATCGCGCGCGTGAAGGCGCGAATGGGGTGGACCTTCCCCTGGTACACGATCACCGATAGCTTCGATGCCGACTTCGGCGTGGACGAATGGCACGGTACGAATGCCTTCATTCGCAACGGCGACCGCGTATACCGCACCTACTTCGTCAACAATCGAGGCGACGAAGCGCTGGGGAGCACCTGGAGCTATCTCGATCTAACCGCGCTCGGACGTCAGGAAGTCTGGGAAGACTCGCCGGAAGGCTATCCCCAAACCGAGACCTACGAGTGGTGGAACTGGCACGACGAATACGGGAAGAGCGAGGGGCCGTTCAGCCGTTAGACTAGGGCTGCTCGAAGGCAACGATCTCGTTGTTGTCGCGATGGCTCGTCCAAAAGCGCGAGCCGTCGTAGGCAAGACCGCGCGCGTCGAACGGAATCGACGCCAGCACCGTTATTGCCGGGGTTTCGGTGTGGGCGTCGATCTTCCAGAACTCGAGGTTCTCGAACTCTTTGTCGCCGGTGATCAGATAAAAGAATCCGTTGGCGATCGTCATACCGAGCGGGGCGCGCTCGAGCGGAATCTCGCGCACGATATTGCCTTGCCCGTCGAGAGCCAGAATTTTGCAGTAGGAGGCCTGCGATAGAAAGAGCGTGCCGCCGTCGAAGGCGACGTGCGCGCCGGTGAGATCCGGGCACTCGATGCGGTCGCCCTTGAAGCCGTGTCCGGGGACGAAGCGATAGATGTAACGGTCGTGGTCCTTTTCGCCCAGTCCGATCACGACGCGCAGCTCGTCACCGACCATCGTCATGCCGAAGGGGCCGCCGGGCGCTTGCGATTCTTCACCGACGGTCCACTTTTTTGCGTCGATCGCGTAGAGGCGGTGCGTTTCGCGGCTGGCCATCCAAAGGGTGTCGCCGTCGCAGGCTAGCCCGAGCGGCAGCGGTGCGGGCGAGGGAAGGCGCAGAAGTTCTTTGATCGCGTGTGCGGTTGTCATGTATCACAGTGCTCCGTCGGGTGTCATGCGTTCGAGGCGTTTCTTGAGGTCGGCAAGCCAGCCGCTGGCGACGTACCCGTCCACCACGCGGTGATCGAGCGAGAGGCACGAGTTCATCACGTAGCGCGGCGCAAACGAGTCGTCATCGCGCACCAGCAATTTCTTCTCGACCGTCTCCATGGTAACGATCCCGGCTTGGCCGGCGTTGATAATCGGCGCCGAGGCCCAGGAGCCGTTTGCGCCGTTGTTGTTGACGGTGAACGTACCGCCCGCGAGGTCGTCGGCCGTCAGTTTGCCGCGCCGCGCCTTATCGATCAACTCGCCCGCGGCGATAGCCAGGCCCTTGATCGAGAGCTTGTCCGCGCCTTTGATCACCGGAACGACCAGCGTCGCGGGCAATCCGATCGCGATGCCGATGTTCACGTCTTTGTTGACGTAGATCCCATCTGCGGTGAATTTGGAATTCATCAGCGGGAAGGCCGAGAGCGACTCGACCACGGCACGAACGAAGAACGGCAGGAGCGTGAGCTTATAGCCGGTCTCGCGTTCGAAGCGATCCTTCTCGCGTGCACGCCACTTCCAGACTCCGGTGACGTCGATCGAGGTCATCGTCCAGGCATGCGGCGCCGTGTGAATCGATTCCACCATGCGCTCGGCGATGATGCGCCGCGCTTGCGTAAGCGGAACGAGCGTCCCCGGAATCGGCTGCGCGTAAGTCGACGTGCCCGATGCGGGCGCGACCGGCGCAGCGGCCGCAGGCGGAGGCGCGGCGCCGAAGTTCGTGCCGACCGAGATGGCTTGACCGACGGCCGCGGCTGGTCCCATGCGGGATGCGGTGAGGACGTCGTCGGCGGTCACACGGCCGTTGGCGCCGGTTCCCTTGAGCGTGCGAATGTCGATGTGATGTTCGCGCGCGAGTTTGCGCACCGCGGGCGACGCACCGCGCAGCGCATCTTGGGCCACCGCGTCGGCCTCGGGCTCAAGGCCGCCCGGCGCGCCGTAGGAGCTTGGAACGACGTTCTCGGTTCGAGCATGGCCGTTGCCTTGCCCCTTGGGCTCGAGCTGCGGAATGTTGAATCCCGGAACCGGGTCTTCCTGAACGCTATTCGCCATTTCGACCGTTGTTACGGGCGCCGTGGCGCCACCGACTTCGTCGATCACAGCGATCGCGGTGCCGACGGGCACGGTGTCGCCCTCTTTGACGAGGACTTGCGTGATCACGCCGGTGACCGGCGAGGGCACTTCGGCGTTGACCTTGTCGGTCGAGACCTCTAAAAACGCTTCGTACTTTTCGACTTGATCGCCGACGCGCTTGAGCCATTGCGCGACCGTTCCTTCGGTGACGGTCTCGCCCAGCTGCGGCATGGTTATGGTTGTGGCCATGATTAGAACTTCACCAATTCTCGCATCGCGTCGGCCATCTTGGCCGGGGAGGACATAAACTCGTGCTCGAGCGGTTCCGCGTATCCCATCGCCGGAACGTCGGGCCCGCACAGCC
>DATKPZ010000240.1:0-4141 GCA_035523815.1 Alphaproteobacteria bacterium | reverse complement strand
TGCCGCTCGCGGGTCGTCCACGACTATACCATCCACCTTCACGCCGTTCCCCGAGATAAGTCGCTCGGCCGCCCGCCGGCTCTCGGCGAATCCGGCGCGCACCAACACGTCGGCGATGCGCCGCGCGTCGCCGAGCGCGACTTCGCGGAGATCGTCCTGCGGAATCTCCTTACGCTGGACCGTGCGTTCGAAATACTCGCGCGCCGCGGCAGCTGCATCGCCGCCGTGATACCGCGCGACGACACGCTCGGCGAGCGCCTTCTTCGCGTCGATCGGATTGGTCGTCCCCGCGCCGAGTGCCTCGCGAAGCCCCTCCGCTTCGGCCTGACTCTGGAAAGCCGCGAGCCGCGCGTAGGTGGGCATCAACTGATCCGGCATCGACATCAGCTTGCCGAATTGCGTGTGGGCGTCTTCGGCGATCCCCACATAGTTGCCCAGCGATTTGCTCATCTTCTTCTCGCCGTCGAGACCGACCAAGAGCGGCACGGTTGCGCAAATCTGCGGGAGCTGACCGTACTCGCGTTGGAACTGGCGCCCCAGCAAAAGGTTGAAGAGTTGATCGGTACCGCCGAGTTCGACGTCCGCTTCGATCGCGATCGAGTCGTACGCTTGCGCAACCGGGTAAAGAAACTCGTGCAGCGAGATGGGCGTTCCCGCGGCATACCGGTTGTGGAAGTCGTTGCGCTCGAGCATTTGAGCGACGGTGACGTGTGAGACCAGGCGCACGATATCCGCAAAGTTCAGCTTTGCAAGCCACTCGGAATTGTAGCGGATCTTCACTCGCTCGAGATCGAGCACTTTTCCGGCTTGATCGCGATACGTTTGCATGTTCGCTTCGATTTGCTCGCGCGAGAGCGGCGGGCGCATCGCGTTGCGTCCGCTGGGATCGCCGATGCTCGCGGTGAAATCGCCGATTATCAAGGTCACTTCGTGACCTGCATCCGCAAAACGCTGCAGCTTCTGCAGCACTACCATGAAGCCCAGGTGTAAGTCGGCACTCGTCGGATCGATGCCGAGCTTGACGCGAAGCGGCCGGCCAAGTTTGAGCCGCGCGCGAAAATCTTCGGCGGTTTCGACATGCTCGAAACCGTCGAGTAGGAACTCGGCGTCGCGGCTTGGGGGGTTGGTGGTCACCCGAGTTCTATTATCGTCACGCCGCCGGAGCCCTCGTCCTCGCGACCGTAGCGCACGCTCTTGACCGACGGGTGGGTGCGGAGATACTCCTGCAGGCCGCGACCGAGCATGCCGGTGCCCTTGCCGTGGATCAGCCGCAGCGGCGAATTGCCCGCCAGCGCGGCTTCGTCGATCCACCGTTCGACCAGCGGCTCCGCTTCGGAAAATCGCTTGCCGCGTACGTCCAGCTCGCTCATCGACCGCGCTGCCGCTTCGACGCGCGCGCTCGCCCCGCTCGTCCGCGCGGCGCGGTTGCTCGGCGCGCCCGAGCGCTTCTCGACGTCGCTGCGCTGCACGACGGTTTTCATCGGCCCGATGGCGATCAAGAGCGTCTCGCCATAGTCTTCGACGACCGTTCCGTCCGTGCGCAACGAGCGAATGTGCACGCGATCGTTCGGTTCGAATTTGACGCGCTCGGCCGGCGCCGAAACCGCCGGCGCGTCCGCAGCGCCAAGCTCGCGGCGTAGATCGTCGGCGCTCTTGCCAAGCAGCGCCGTATGCGAAGCGGTCACACGCGGGCGAGCCGTCTGCGCGGCAGCCGCGCGCCGCTGCAACTCGGCCATGAATTCGCGCAGGCTCTGCTGCATGCGCTCCTCCGCGCGATCCGCAAAGCTGCGCCGTTCGCTCTCGAACTGCACTCGCTCGTGAGCCAGCGTCCCGCGCTCGCGTTCGGCGGCCAGACGCTGCGCGTGCAACGTATCGCGCTCGGTTTGCAGCTCGGCCGCGCGCAGCGAAAGCTCGGCTAAGGCCGACTCGTAATCGCGCTCGCGTGAATCGAGCAGTGCCTGCGCTCGCTCCACCACGTCCTGCGCGATCCCCAGCGATCGCGCGAGCGGAAAAGCCAGCGATTGCCCCGGCGCTCCGACATCGAGGACGAAGGTCGGAGCGAACGTGTACGGATCGAAACGCACGCTCGCGTTGGCGACGCCCCGCGTACCGCTCGCAAAGAGCTTGAGTTCGGTTGCGTGCGTCGTCACGACCCCGCACGCGTTCACCGCGAGCAGGCGCTCGAGCATCGCGATGGCAAGCGCGGCGCCTGCGCCGGGCTCGGTTCCGCCGCCGATTTCGTCGACGAGCACCAGCGTGCGGTCGTCAGCCACGTCCAGCATTTCGCGCATACGCGCGAGGTGGGCCGAGAAGGTCGAGGCGTTCAGCGCAATCGATTGCTCGTCCCCGATGTCGGCGAGCACGCGCGTGAAGTGCCCGATCCGCGTCCCGAGCGCGGCGGGAACGTGCATGCCCGCGTAGGTCATCGCAACGAACAGTCCGACCATCTTGAGCGCGACGGTTTTGCCGCCCATGTTCGGACCACTGATGACGAGCAGCCGCGTGCCCCCGTCCAGCGGGATCGTTTGCGGAATCGCGCGCTCGCCGAGGAGCGGGTGGCGCCCTGCCTCCACGTGCACCACCGCCTCGTCCACCAGCTCGGGCTCGATCGCCTCCATCGCGCGCGCAACGTTCGCTTTGGCCACCAGCAGATCGATCTGGGAGAGCATCTCGATATTGCGTTCGATCGCATCCGCCGCGTTGCCGACCGAACGCGAGAGTTCTTCGAGCACGCGCTGCACCTCACGCTCTTCTTCCAGACGAAGCGTACGCACGCGGTTGTTATCGTCCAGCGCCGCCAGCGGTTCGATGAAGAGGGTCTGACCCGAACCGCTGGTGTCGTGCACGATACCGGGGAACTCGCCCGAGAATTCGGCCTTGACCGGCACGACGAAGCGCCCCTCGCGAATCGTCACGACGTTGTCCTGAATCGCCCGGGCGTAGCGGTCCGAGCGCAAGATCGCGCCGACGCGTTCGCGCGCGTCGTGCTGCGCCTGCGCGAGACTGCGGCGTATGCGCCCGAGCGCGGGCGAGGCGCGATCGAGAACCGTTCCGCGTTCGTCGATCGCGTCGGTCAGGGCGCGATGCAGGTCGCGCAAGTTGGTGTAGGGCGCGATAATCGCGCCCAACGCTTCGTGTTTGACCTCACGCAGCGCGTTCGCCGCCGCCGCAGCGGCCGCAAGCGCGTCGCCGACGGCGCGCAAATCCGAGGGCGCAAGCGTGCGCCCCTGCACGGCGGCTTGAGTGAGTTCACCGGTATCGATGGCCGGCAGCACGTGGAGATCGCTGCCGGCGACGAGATTGCGAATCAGCGACGTGCGGCCCTGTTCGAGGCGCACGAGCGCGAACTCGACGTGCGGCTCGAGCTGCGCCGCGCGCACCTTCCCGCGCTGCGTGCGCGTGGCCGCCACGACCCGCTCCCGCACGGTCGCAAAATCGAGCGCTTCCAGCGTGCGCTCGTCGGCGAGCACTAGCCTTCCAGCTTCTGCTTCATCAGGCGGTTGACGAGCTGCGGATCGGCCTTGCCGGCGCTCGCCTTCATCACTTGACCCACGAGGAATCCCATCACGTTGGTCTTACCCGCGCGATAGTCGTTGACGCTCTTTTCGTTCGATGCGAGAACCGCGTCGATGAACGTCTCGACGGCGACGGGATCGCTGGTTTGCGCGAGCCCCTCGCGTTCGACGATCGCCCTTGGGGAGCCCTCGCCCTTCCACATTCGCTCGATCAGGTCTTTCGCGATCTTGGAATTGATCGTCTTGCTCTCGACCAACGCGATCACTTCGGCGAGATCCTTCGGCGTGACCGCGGACTCGTGCACCGCCGTGCCGGTCTCGTTCGCGAGCCGCGAAAGATCACCCAAGACGAAGTTGGTGGCTTGCCGCGGACTCCCGCTCGCTTCGACCACCGCATCGAAAAACGTCGCCAGCGGCGCGTTATCCACGAGCTGCGTGGCCAGCTTCACGTCGAGCCCGAGTTTGCCGGTGTAGCGTTCGAAACGGTGGACCGGCAATTCGGGCAGCGCTTCGCGCAGACGCTCGACGGTGCCGCGTGCGACCTCGAGCGGCACCAGGTCCGGGTCCGGGAAATAGCGATAATCGTGCGCCTGCTCTTTGCTTCGCATCGAAACGGTGACGCCTCG
>DATKPZ010000239.1:0-10364 GCA_035523815.1 Alphaproteobacteria bacterium | reverse complement strand
GGATGACCCGCGCGCGTGAGCACGGCGCTCGTCGCCATCGTGAAACATGCCGCGTGCGAAGCGGCGAGCAGCTCTTCAGGATTCGTTCCGGGGTCGCCCGAAAAGCGCGTGCCGAACGAATAGGAAGCGGAAACTTTGCCGCTTGCGGTCGTGATGTCGCCGTGACCCTTGGCGACGTCCCCGACCCATTTGACGTTCGCAGTGCGAACGATGTGATCTTGTGCCATACCGCTTGCGACCCGGGCCTGCGCGCGGCGGTTTCAGGCCGCGCGCCCGAGTCTCCAGGCCCAGACCGACACGATGGCGAGAACTGCGGCCGCGGCGACGAGAGCTGCGGCGATGCCGAGCTTGAAGATCAGCCACGCGCCGATCAAGGCGCCCGCAAACATGATCACGACCGAGAAGACGCGCCGTCGCCAGCGGACGTTGGTTCCGCCGGCAAGGCTGGAATCCATCGCGATGCCGACGATGATTTGTGTGAGGACCGTGGTCGTGATATCGGGGACGCCGACGCTACGAGCGGCGGCATTCTGAAGACCCATCGATACGCCGAGTATCGCGGTGATCGCATATCCGATCGAGCCGCTCGATCCCCAGAACCAGGCGATCGCCGCGGCGCCGAGCATCAGGAAAATCTTGACGATCGTCGTTGCCGAGAGCAGGTGCGCGCCGCTCTCACCATGGCGCCGGTTCAATCGGCCGCCGATGATTCCTCCGGACATGAATGCCGCAATCGCGATCAGCGAGCCGGAGATCGAGAATCCCTTGGCGCCGGCGAAAGCAAAGCCGAGCAACACGACGTTGCCCGTCATGTTCGCCACGAACACGTGTCCGAGCTTCAAGAAGCTCACCGCGTCGACCAGCCCGGAGATCAGCGTAAGGCCGAAGAGCAGCGGCATGAGCCGATAGTCCTCTTGACTCATCGATGGAATGATTGTGACGAAGGGCGCGTAATACCCGCCGAATGAAGCGGGCGTTTCTTTGCGGCATCGTTCTCGCGTGCATCGGCGCGGTTGCGCCGGCGCCGCAGGGCTTGATTGCGCCTCCGCCCGGCTGGGTTCGCGAGAATCTTCCAGCCAAAGACGTGAAGCGCGGGACGGCTATCGCGCAGTGGCTGAGTTTCGATCGCGGAGACGAGGAATACGTCGAGGTCGGCTATCGGCGCAGCTTCGGCCTTTCGACCGCAGGCTTTGCGCGATACATCAGCGCGTACGCGAGGCGCGATGGCACAAGGTTTTTCGCGGATCATGCGGTGCGCTTGTGTAACGGCGAGAGCGGCTGGACGATGGAGATCCAGTCGACGCTCTACCCGCACGCGCCGCGCGAGGAGCGAGTCTTCCTCGCCGACGGATCGCGGGTCTATTACGCGCTGTATACCTATCCGGCGAAGTTCCCGCCCTTACCCAAGGCGCGAGCATCGATCGCGTCGCTGTGTCTTCGCGGCCGCGTCGTCTCGAACGACCTGCCGGCGCCGCCGGTCAAATTCGTTGCGCCGCCCGGCTGGCTGCGGAGCAATCCGGCAACCTTTGGTGCTCCGGTTATGCCGGGCACGATCGGACTCTTTCTGGATCCTTCGGGAAGTGACACGATCTGGCTGGTGAGGGAGCCCGGTCCCGGTGATGCGGGAGCGAGCGACGACGCCGATATGCAGCGCGCGCAGAACGCCGAGAAAGCGCACGTCACGTCGTACGAGCAGCAGACGATGGAGTTGAAGCAGCTCTGCGGCCACACCGCGGCATTTTTTGGTTTTCGCGCGGTCTACGGCGACCAGCGGATCGATGCCGAGAGCATGCTGTTGCTCGGGCCGACGTTGTACCTGGCGAATTATCAGCGCAAAGCCGGTTCGCCCGAAAATCCGTCAGCGCGAGCGGCGCTCGAAACGCTCTGCCCGCCGGCGACCGATGGTGCGCCGCCCTCCGATACGACGGAGCAGGTTCCGGTCTCCGTGCCCAATCCCGCGTCGTCGGCGAGTCCAACGGTCATTCAGCCGATTCCGCCAACGCCGCGAGCACGATCGCGCCGAGCTTAGTGGATTGCCCCGCTCACGCTGAGCAGCGGCGTACCCTGCCGGCCGCTGCGCTGAGCCACGATCTCCGCGAGGATCGAAACGGCCGTTTCCGCGGTCGTCGTTCCGCCGATGTCGAGGCCGACGGGGCCGTGAATCCGCGCCAAAGCCGCCTCATCGAAACCTTCGGCGCGCAGCGCGGCACGCCGTGCCGATTGCGCGCGACGGCTTCCGAGCAGCCCGATATACGGGGCGTCCGAGCGCAGCGCGCAGCGCAGCGCGGGCATGTCGAACTTGGGATCGTGCGAGAGCACGACGACCGAGGTATGTGATGAAAGCGAACGCGGAAGATAGACGTCGGGCCACTCGCGCACGATAGCGTGCGCGTCCGGCACGCGCTCGGGCGTGGCGAACGCCGGCCGCGGATCGACGACGATCACGTTGAAGTCCATGCGCCGCCCCATCGCTGCCAGATCGGCGGCGAGGGAGGTGGCTCCGACGAGCACGAGCGTTTCTTTGGCTGGGAAAACCTGTTCGAACGTGCCGATCCGCAGCGTCGCGGCACGTTCTCCCAGCGCGATGTCACGTGCGGTTTCAACGAATGACGGATGCGGGCGCCAGATCAGCAGTTGCATGACCGCACCGCACGCCGTGCCGCCCGCAAGTTCGTCATCGTTATCGAGATTGACGTCGAGCGAGCGCAGAACTCCGTCGGCCAGCGTCTGCTGCGCCGCTTCGATGATCTCGCTCTCGTAACAACCCGCGCCGATGTTTCCGATGATGCGTCCGTCCGCAGCCACGGCGATCGTCGTGCCGATCGGAGCCGTTCTGGCGGCGCGCAAGGCGCACAGCGTGGCGAGCGCAAACGGCGTACCGGCGTCGAGCCATGCGGCGGCCGCTGCGAAGACCTCACGCATCGAGGCGCCGGCGAGGTTCGCCCAAGGCATGTTCGAGCTGCGGGGTGTCACCCACGTCATGTCCGTCGCTAACCACCATCACGAAGGTATAATCGTCGAGCCGCGACCCAAAGTTGCGGATGAGTTAAATTTGAATCTCTACGCCAAGTCCGACGCGCCGGTCGGGCGGAACCTCCATGTCGTCGACGAGCGAGCGTGACACCCGCGAAAGCCACGCGAAAAGCGCGCGCTGATAACGCTTCATGCCCTCTTTCGGGCGTCCGACGATGATCGGCGCCGAATAGAAGAAGGTCGTCTCTTCGTCGTCGATCATGAAATCGAGCTTCTTGCAGGCGCGAAAAATGTGGCGCAGCGACGGCTCCTCCATATATCCGAAGTTGGCCTTGACGACGAACAACGAAGGCGCGAGCTGCTCGATCGCGACACGCCGCACTTGCTCGACGTAGGGGCGTGCCGCCGGGTTGAGCGTCAAGAGCACGATCTTCTTGTCGCTCAAGAAGGCCGGCATCCAGCGGTGATTGTGGACGAAGGGGACGCCGCTCGGATCATTGGTCAACATGACGGTCTGCCCAACCGGCGCCTCCGGGCGCGGATGCTCGGCGAGAAAGCGGGCGATCGGCATTTGATCCACGGCCAGCGCGCGCGCGAGGGAGCGCCGTCCCTTCAACCACGTCAGCGACACGAATGCGACGAGCGCACTAACCGCGAGTGGAACCCACGCGCCGTCGATGAATTTGGGAAGGCCGGAAAGCACGAAGAGCGCGTCGATTAGCACGAACAGGCTGATGCCCGGCAACACGTAGCGCTTACGCCAGTGAAAGACTCGCGTCGCAACCACGAAGAACGCGACGCTCGTTGCAAGCATCGTGCAAGCAACGGCAAGACCGTAGGCCGCGGCAAGATGAGCGCTGCTGCGGAAGGTGACGACCAAGATCAGGCACACGACCGCGAGCAAAACGTTGATGAAAGGGATGTAGACTTGGCCGCGCTGCGCTTGCGAGGTGTGAACGACGCGCATGCGCGGGCTGAGGTTCATCGCGATGGCCTGCTCGCAGAGCGTGAACGCTCCCGAGATCAAGGCTTGCGAAGCGATCACGGTCGCGAGCGTCGCGAGCACGACCATCGGAATCAGCATCCCGCCGGACATCAGCGCGTAAAAGGGTGAATCCAGCGCCTGCGGATCGGCGAGCAGCTTCGCACCCTGCCCGAAGTAGTTGAGCAGCAGCGCTGGAAACACCACACCGTACCAGGCCCACGTGATCGGAATTCGCCCGAAGTGCGAGAGATCGGCGTAGAGCGCCTCCGCGCCCGTAATGCACAAGATCACGCCGCCGAAGATCAAGAACCCATAGACGCCGTGATGAAAGATGAACCAGAGGCCATGGAGCGGATCGATCGCTTGAAGAATGACCGGACGTAGGGCGATGGCTCGCGCACCGGCGATCGCGATCGCGACGAACCACAGCAGCATCACCGGGCCGAAGAAAGACCCGACGCTCTGCGTGCCGCGCGATTGGATTAGGAAGAGCGCGAGCAACACCGCGACGGAGATCGGCACGATGAACGGCTGGGCCGCGCTGGTCGCGACGTTCAGGCCTTCGACGGCGGAGACGACCGAAATGGCCGGCGTGATCATGCCGTCGCCGATGAGCATGGCGGCTCCGAGGACCACCACGGGGATCAGCCAGCGCGTGCCGTGGATCGCTCCGAGCAGCCGCGGCGGCGATGCAAGGGCCAGCAATGCGAGGATGCCGCCCTCGCCTTCGTGGTCGACGCGCATCAGCACGCTCACGTACTTGATGCACACCACGATGATCAGCGCCCAGGCGATGAGCGAAATGATGCCCAGCGTATTCGCGAGTGTCGGCGCGACGTTCGCCGTCGTGAAGCAGGTGCTCAGGGTGTAGAGCGGGCTCGTGCCGATGTCGCCGAAAACCACGCCCAGCGCGGCAAGTGCCAGAGGACCGGGGACCTGCGGGCGGGGCATGCGCGCGCCGTTCGCCGGGCGGCGCGCGCGCTCCCGCGCTGGGCGAGTTAGACGTTCATTCCAACGGTTTGCCCGATGTTATGGAAGAACTGATCGGCCGTCCGCGCGAAGTCCGCGGACGCGCCCGCTCCGAACTTGACATTCAAATCGGCCATTACTTGCGAGGCGATTTCGCTGCCGAACAGCGACGTGAACATCCGGGTTGCGTCGAACGTTCCGCCTGCGCCCACGCCGGCTTGCACCAGCTGCGTCGCCAGCGCCTGGCCGCCGGTTTGCGATGGCGGAGGAAGCGAGACGTTGTCCTTGCCGGCGAGCTGCCACGCGTCGGAGATCGCGTAGTCGAACATGCGCACGAAGCGATCTTCGCTGGTTTGTCCGTAGTCCGCTGCGATCTGCTTTTCGCTCGCGAGCACCGCGTCGGGTCCGATCATGGCGTCGAACGCGCGCACGGTGGAATAGCTTCCCGGGCCGCCGCCGCTTGCGATCAGCGATGAGGCGAGGCTGAGATTGGCTCCGCTTGCGGCGCTTGCGAGCATGACGCCGGCGAGCAGAGTTGCGAGTATATTCATGTGGTGGTTGTACCCGCAATCGGCGCACCTTAGCGGGCGAGCGCCGCTACGCTCAGGCGGTGCGCGGTGTCGGCGTAAACTCCATATATGCGGCGGTCTTTGCAGCGGTGGGCGCGTCGTAGTAACGCGAGATGACGTGGAGCGCCGCCGAGATGCCCGAGGTCAGTCCGCCTGCGGTAATGATGCTGCCGTTGTCGACGAAACGTTTGCCGCGTATCAACGTAACCTTTGGAAACTCTTTGGCGAAGGCGTCGTAGTAGTCGTGGTGCGTCGTCGCCGACTTGCCGTCGAGGATGCCGGATTTTGCGAGTTTGAACGCGCCGGTGCAAACGGACATCGTGATGTCGATCTTGCCCTGAACGTCGCGCAGGACGTTCATGAATGCCTCCGAGCCGTCGCTCTGCGCTCCCACCACCAGAATGTTCGCGTGCGGGATATCGTCGGCGCCGAACGAGTAGGCCGGCTCGACGCGCAAGCCGCCCGTCATTTCGACGATATTGGTCGTTTCAGCGACGGTGAAAAGTTCGAAGGGCATATCGCCGTTCGGCAACATCACGTCTTGGAACGTCTCCCATGCGCCGGCCACGTCGATCACGTTGGCCTGGCTCGAGATCATGAAGGCGACGCGGATCTTGCCGTCGGGCGGAACCTTGATCGGGGGTGCGGCTGCGCCGAGATCGGCGGCGCGCAGTGCCTTGGGCACGGATGCGGTGATGCCGGCGGCCACCGAGGCGCCGAGCAGGGCTCGTCTGTTCATGCCTCCATTTTTGCATGCGGCGTCCGGGCGGTCTTGAACGGAATTTGCGTGCGGGCGCAAAGATCGTTCAAGACAACCGCGGCGGCTGCGTCGAAGATATTTGTATGGCGAACGCGAGACTCGGTCCGGGAGAGTGGTACGGCAGCGTCGCGCGCGCGGCGCGCGTCGGCGGCTTGAATTTCTCGATCGTCCATCACCCGCGCGCTCGGAAGATCGACCTGCACGAGCACGCGCTGGCGTACTTTACGTTGCTCGTCGCTGGGAAATACGAAGAAACCCACGAGGATGTCACGGCGCGTTACGAGCCCTTCAGCATCGCCTTCCATCCGCCCAAACTCGTGCACTGGGATCAAATGGGCGATGACACGACCCTCTTTGCGATCGAGCTCGGCGAGGAGTGGCAGGCGCGTATCGGTCTGCATTTCGACACGTCCGCCTGGAGACTGGAACTCCAACACGGTGAGGCGGTGTGGCTTGCCGTGCGGCTGCTCAACCAGTTTGTCGACGAAGAGTTGGACGCGCTCGAGGCTGACGCAGTCGTTTCCGAAATGCTCGGGATCGCCTTACGTTTGGTGGATCGCGACCGCCCGCAACGTGCGTGGGTCAACGCCGTGAAAACGCTCTTGCGGGAGCGCTATGCCGAGCATCTCTCGCTCGAAGTGCTCGCCGAACGCGCCGGCGTTCATCCCGCATCCCTGGCGCGCGGCTTTCGCCTCGACGAGGGTGCGACGATTGGTGACTACGTGAGCCGGCTGCGAGTGCAGCACGCCTGCCGGCTGGTGAGCAACGATGCCATGAGCTTGGCCGACGTGGCGGCGGCGTGCGGGTTTGCCGATCAGAGCCATCTCACGCGCGTCTTCAAATCGGTCACCGGTTTGACGCCGGGATTGTTTCGCGAACGGAGGATTCTGGACTCGGGCGGCTGATAGTTCGCGAATGAAGCGCATTCTTGTTGCCGTTCTTGGCATTCTATTTCTCGGCGCGCCCCTCGGCGCCCATGCATCGAGCGCCGCGCCCACCGCGCAAACGCTGATGAGCAAGCTCAAATGGCGTAGCATCGGCCCCTACATCGGCGGACGCGTCGTGGCCGTCACCGGCGTGGCGAGCAACCCCGATCTCTTTTATTTCGGCGGTGTCCAAGGCGGCGTCTGGCGCAGCACCAACTACGGCGTGAGTTGGGAGAACATCACCGACGGGAAGGTTCCCGGAACGGCAACCAGCGTCGGTGCCATCGCTGTGGCACCGTCGAATCCGAAGATCATCTACTTCGGAACCGGCGAGAGCGACATTCGCGGCGACTTCGACACCGGCGTCGGCATCTACAAGAGCACGGATGCGGGCGAGACCTGGCACTACGCGGGGCTCGCGGACACGCACCAGATCAGTTCGCTGGCGATCGATCCGCGCAATCCGAACGTGGTCTATGCGACGTCGATGGGCCACGTCTTCGCGCCAAATTCGGAGCGCGGCGTCTTCAAAACCACCGACGGCGGCAAGACCTGGAAGAAGATTCTCTACGTCGACGATCGCACCGGCGCGAACAACATTTCGATGGATGCGCACAATCCGAACGTGCTCTACGCGACGATGTGGCAAGCGGTGCGCAAGCCGTGGCTGCTGATCAGCGGCGGCCCCGGAAGCGGACTGTACAAGTCGACCGACGCGGGCGCGCATTGGACGAACATCTCGCGCAATCCGGGATTCGCCACCGGCGTGCTCGGAAAGATGGGCGTCGCGGTAGCGCCGAGCAACTCGAACGTCGTCTATGCGATGGTGCAGGCCGACCACGGCGGCGTCTTTCGCTCGGAAAACGGCGGCGCGACGTGGAAGCGCGTCAACGCGCAGTGGATCCTGCGCCAGCGCGCCTTCTATTACATGGCGATCACCGTCGATCCGACGAATTGGAAAGTCGCCTACGCTCCGAACGTCGACGCGTTTTGGAAGACGACCGACGGCGGCGTGACGTGGAAACCGATCCTGCCGCCGCACGGCGACAATCACATCGTCTGGGTCAATCCGCGTAACCCGAAGATCTTGCTGGTCGGAGACGACGGCGGCGCTTCGGTTTCCACCGACGGCGGCAAGACCTTCAGCACCGATCTCAATCAACCGACGGGACAGTTCTATCACATCGCGATCGACAATCAGTTCCCGTATCACGTCTACGGAGCACAACAGGACGACGGCGCCTTCGAACTTCCCAGCGCGTCGAGCGAGGGCCTCGGCTTGAACATGGTCCATTCGGTCGCGCTCGGGGAGAGCACGTACATCGCCGTCAATCCGAACGACCCGGCGCTCACCTACGGCAGCGGCTACATGAGTTCGACCGTCGAGCTCAACACGCCGAACGGCGAGGAGAAGAACATCTCCCCGTGGCCGCTTTACATGAGCGGCGCAACGTCGGCCGAAACGAAATACCGCTTCGGCTGGACGCATCCGATTCTGTTCTCGCCGGCCAAGCCCGACGAGCTTTTCGAAACCGCGCAGGTCGTGTTCAAGAGCGACGACTTCGGTCGCACCTGGACGCAGATCAGCCCGGACCTCACGCGCAACGACAAGCAAACCGAAGGTCCGACGGGCGGCCCGATCGACCTCGATCAGACCGGCGTCGAAACCTTCCCCGACATCTCGTCGTTTGCGGTCTCGCCGCTGAGCGCCGACGTCATGTGGGCCGGATCCGCCGACGGGCTGGTGCACGTCACGACCGACGACGGCGCGAATTGGAAGCTCGTCACGCCGCCGGCGCTGCCGCAGTGGGCGCAGATCAGCAGCATCGAGCCGTCGCACACGGACAAAGGGACCGCCTTCGTCACGGCCTCACGCTTTCAGTGGGACGATTTCCATCCCTACATCTATAAGACGACCGACTACGGCGCCCATTGGACCACGCTCACCAAAGGCATCCCGAGCGACCAGTACGTGTTCGCGGTACGCGAGGACCCGCGCGAACCGCGCGTGATGTTCGCGGGAACGCGCAGCACGGTCTACGTCAGCCTGGATGCCGGTGCGAACTGGCAGCCGCTCACGTTGAACTTGCCCGGCGTGCAGGTGCGCGACATCGCGATCAGCGCGCTCCAAGGCCAAGTCGCCGTCGCGACCCACGGCCGTTCGTTCTGGATACTGGACAATCTCGCGCTGCTCGAGCAGCTCGCGAAGGATCCGACGCAAACGCTGTATGCTCCCGAGACCGCGTGGCTCTCGCATGCCTACGGCGGCGGGCCGTACGGGCCGCCGGATTCGGGCGACAATCCCGATTACGGCGCGACCGTATTCTTCTACGTTCCGAAAAACTACAACGGACGCACGCCGGTTACGCTGACGTTCTCGGATTCGAGCGGCAAGACGATACGCAGCTTCAATCTGCATCTGCGCAACAAGAAGGCCAAGCACGTTCCGTTCTACGTGCTGGGGCAGGAGAACGAAGTTGCGCAACTCGCGCACGAGCTGAGCGAGACGACCGCGATCGATCCCGGCATGAACTCGTTCGATTGGGATCTGCGCTATCCGGGCGCAACCGAGGTGAACGGCTTGATGCTCGAGAGCACCGACGACTTCAGCGACGAACCGCTGGGTCCGACGATCGTTCCCGGCACGTACACCGTCCAGCTCAGCTACGGCGGGAAGACCTCGAAGCAGACCTTCGAGGTGAAGCTCGACCCGCGTATCAAGACGCCCGCAGCCGATCTCGATGCGCGCCTTGCGCTCGCGACGCAGATCAGCGGCACGCTCGATTCGCTCAATCGCGCGATCAACGCGGCGATGGCGGCGCGCAGCCGGGTTTCGCCGCAGAAGCGCGCGCAGATCGACGCCTTGATTGCAAAGCTGGCGCAGTTCCAAGTCCATTCGGATGAGGGCGACCTGCTTCACCAGACCGAGCTTCGCGATCATCTGGCTTTCCTGATGAACGAGCTGGATCTGGCCTATCAACCGCCGACGGCGGCCGAACAGTCGACCTACGAGGACCTCAAGGCGCAGGCGGCCACGGCGATCGCGCAATTGCAAGCGCTCACGCCGTAGCCGGCCCAGGGGCCAAGCGACATAAGTCGTATTGGCCCCTGATGAAACAGCTTCTTCGTCTTCTCGGCCTTGCGGCGATCGCTTTGGCGATGGGCGCGGCCGCGCCGCTTGC
>DATKPZ010000238.1:0-4354 GCA_035523815.1 Alphaproteobacteria bacterium | reverse complement strand
GGATGAGAGCGACGCGCCCGGCATCGATCAAGACCGCACCAAGAGCATCAAGATCCCCGCCCTCATCGCCGCGATGAACAAACTCGGGCCGATCTCGCCGCCGGGATCGCAGTTTCGCTACAACAATTTCAACTACGTCGTGGCGGGGCTCATCGTCGAGCGCGCGAGCGGCATCCCGCTCTCCGACTATCTGCAGCAGCACATCTTCATTCCGCTGCTGATGAACCAAACGTTTTACGCCGGCGATCGCGGGATTTCGCCCTCGCATGCGATCGGCTACACCGGTTCACCCGGAGCGTTCACTCCGGCGAAGCCGTGGGATCCGGCCTGGCTCTTCGGCGACGGCGGCGTCGTCACCGACGTCTACGATCTTGCGAAGTGGGATATCGGCATGCCGCTGCTGCTGCGCGTCGATGCCGAGCGCGAGATGTTCACGCCGAGCGGCGCCCCCGGCGCCGAGCAGTACGGCCTGGGCTGGGTCATCGACGAGCGCAGTGGAAAACGCTATATCTGGCACAACGGTGAGCTCGCCGGATATCACGCCATGAACGCGCTGCTTCCCGACGACCATGTGGCCGTCATCGTGTTGGCCAACGTCGACGCGCTCCACTCGCGCGGCGTGGTGCAGCCCGAGGAGGTCGCCGCGAAGATACTCGACATCGTGCTGCCGCCGCCGCGCGCCAACGTCGACAACGCCGTGGTCAGTCGTGCGACCGAGTGGCTCCAGCGCATCGCCGACAAAAATATCGATCGTACCCAGCTCACGCCGGCGTTCTCCGCTTACCTCACCGACGATCTCGTCACCCATGCGAACTTTGCGGCATTGGGGAAGCCCCTCGACATCATACCGATTGCAAGCGTGGCGCAGAGTGACGGGGGAACGTTGTACGAGTTTTTAGTCCGCTTTCAAAGCGGACAGTACCATTATCGTTTTGGATTGACCGCTGACGGCAAGATCGACGAGATCCTGCTGGTGCCGTAGGGCCGCTGGTTAGTCGTCGCCGTCGGCGAGGCGGCGCCCGGTCGCTTCAACGACTTTCCCGAGCATCGTAACGGCCTCGGCCCGCGTCGTGTTGCTGAACATGTAGCGCAAGCGCTCGTCCGCATCCTCGACGATGAGCACTGCGCGTCGACCGCAGCGAACTGAAGCGATGAGCGACGACAAATAAGATTCGTCCTCGGGAGCAAGCATCGACTGCTCGGGACCCTCTAACGATCCTTCCAAAAGCCGCCGTAACACGGCGTCAATGTCGTGAGGTATTTCCACGGCTTCCTCCACGGTTTGACGGCCGCATTGCTTACCACACGCTGCAACCATTCAAACCCGTACCTCAATTATCGGCACGGTTTGCCGTAAGTTCACTCCCGCGAACCGTGCAGCCACATGAGCGCGATCAGCGTCTTCGCATCGGCAATTTCGCCGTTTTTCACCAGATTTTGCATTTCGTCGATTGTAAAATTTTGGACAACAATCCGCTCGTCTTCGTCCGGGCTCGGCTCGCCCGGTGTCAGCCGGTCGGCATGGACGAAGTGCATGACTTCGTCGCAGAAACCCGGGGTCACGTAGTAGCTGCCGATAACCTGCGAGGCGGCAGCTCGGTAGCCGGTCTCCTCGGCCAGCTCGCGCAGCGCGCCCTCCTCGATGCCCTCACCCGGCTCAGCGGTGCCGGCCGGAATCTCCCACAGCTCGCGGCCGACGGCGTGACGATACTGCCTGACCAAGACCACCACATTTTTGGAGGGTGTCGCGATCACCGCATACGAACCGCCATGCTCGACGATGTCGAGCCGCGCCGTCGCGCCGTCGGCAAAGACGATCTCATCGGTCCGCACGCGAAAGACGCGCCCGCTGAAGCGTTCCTGCGACGAGATGACTTGGGGCCTGCTCTCCATAACCACTCCTATCGTGCAACAACGCTCCTCGATACTGACCGAGGTCGCCTGGCTCGCGTATTTTTTCGCGATCTTCGTCATCCTGGTGTATGCGTTCAACATCTTCGTCGTACCGCACCATTTCAATGACAAGGTGGCCGACGTCTTGGCTGCCGGAATTGCCGCGGTCGTGATGATCGCAACGCGAGCGCGGTGGCGACGCTAGCCGGCGCGCACGCCGAACGCGTCATGCGCGTTCGAGATCTGCAGACGGTCAAGGGTCGCAAGGAGCAGCGTCGTTTCGTGCTCGAGGGCCCGACCCTCCTCGACGAAGCGCGGCGCAGCGGCCTCGCAATCGAAGAGCTCTACGTTTCGGAGGCGGTGCTCGCCAACAACGCCGCAGTGCGCGAACTGGACCACAAGGGAACCCCGGTCTACGTCGTCGACGAGCGCACGCTGCGGAAGATCTCCGATCTCGAGACGCCCACGGGCCTGGTCGCCGTCGCGGGGCAGCAGCTAGCCGATATCGACGCGGTTCTGCGGGGCCCGCTGACCCTGGTGCTCGCCGATCTCAACGACCCCGGGAACGTCGGTACGCTCCTGCGCTCGGCGGAGGCCTTTGGGGCCTCGGGCGCGATCCTCGGGCGGCTCGGCGTCGATCCCTACCATCCCAAGGTGGTCCGCGCGGCGATGGGCTCGACCTTCCGCCTTCCGGTCGCGCTGGCGTCGGCCCCGGAGTTCGCACAGGCTGCCGCCCGCTCCGGCGCCGCCGTGATCGGCCTTGCCCCCGCCGGCGTGCCGCTCGGCCAGATCGAGCGCGGCCCGGCGCTTGCTTTGGTCGTTGGCCACGAGCGCCGCGGGCTCGGTCTCTGGGAGTTTCCTGGGATCCGCCTCGTGGGGATCCCGATGCACGGCGCCGTGGAATCGCTCAACGCATCGGTTGCCGGATCGATCGCGCTGTACGCCCTCGCGGAGCGCTGTCAAGAGAGCCCCGGAGGGCTGAAAAGTCAAGACTACCGGCCCTAAAAGTCGCATGGTACAATCTCGGCATTCCCACGGTTTTAGGCCGATTTCCGCGGCTGGAAGGAGACGTCAGCAAGCAATGGCAACCAGCGATCTCTTCTGGAAACTCTTCGCCCAAACGGGCTCGATCAGTGCCTATCTTGCGTACCGTCGGATCCACCCGGTTCCGAGTCCCGGCTGACGAAGAAGTCAGCAACGAGTTCCCGAAGCGCCCGGTATATGGATCCGGGCGCTTTGAATTTATCCACCCAGCTTGACGACTTTCACCGCCGCTTTGAAGCGGCGGTTGCGCAGGCAGCCGACGAGCGCGAGCTCGAGAACGTGCGCGTCGCGTTTCTCGGGCGCAGCGGCGAGGTGACGACGCTGCGGCGCGGGATCGGCCAGCTCCCTGCCGCGGATCGCCCGAACGCGGGCAAAGTCATCAACGAAGCGGTCGAACGTATGGAGCGAGAGCTCGGCGTCGCGCAGGCGCGCATCGAGAATCGCGTGTTCGACGACGAACTTGCCCAACGGATCGACGTGACGTTTCCGTCGATCGCGCCCGCCGGGGGCACGATTCATCCGATTCGCACGGTGCTGCGCGAGGCGGCTTCGTACTTTCAGCGCCGCGGTTTTGCCGTGGTCATCGGACCCGAAGTCGAGCCCGACTACTACAACTTCGACGCATTGAACATCCCGGCGACGCATCCGGCGCGCGAAGGTTTTGATTCGTTCTGGATCACCGATACGTTGTTGCTGCGCCCGCACACGTCCCCGATGCAGATTCGCACGATGCAGGCGCATCAGCCGCCGGTCGCTATCGTCGCACCGGGGCGGTGCTATCGCCGCGACGCGGTCGACGCACGGCATCTGTTCCAGTTCAATCAGATCGAGGGGCTGCTGGTCGCCGAGGGTATTCACTTCGGCCACCTCAAGGGCATGCTGACCGGGATGTGTCGCCAGCTCTTCGGCGAGGATCAGCGCGTGCGATTCCGGCCGTCGTTCTTCCCGTTCACCGAACCCAGCGCCGAATTCGACACGACGTGCCCAAAGTGCAAGGGTCTCTCCGATTCATGCGGCATGTGCGGCGGCTCGGGTTGGATCGAGCTCGGCGGCTCGGGCATGGTGCATCCCAACGTGCTGCAAGAAGTCGGGTATGATACCGCGATCTATACCGGTTGGGCTTTCGGCTTCGGGATCGAACGGCTCGGGCTTACGCGGTACGAGATCGACGATATCCGCCGCTTCGTCGAAAGCGACCCCGATTTCCTCACGCAACTCGCCTAGCCAGAAAGAAATCCTTCGAAAAAATGCGCGTTCCTATCTCTTGGTTGCGTGAGTATGTGGATCTCCCTGAAGATGCGCAGACGATCGCCGACCGCCTTGCGATGCTCGGTTTTCCCGTCGATGAGATCACCCGCCGTCCGGCGATCACCGGCGTCGTCGTCGGCAAGATCGTCGACCTCGCGAAGCATCCAAA
>DATKPZ010000237.1:0-9623 GCA_035523815.1 Alphaproteobacteria bacterium | reverse complement strand
CCCAAAGCACCGTCACCAACGTCGCGCGATAACACGTGTCAATTCGCCGTGCTCTTGGCGTTCGCGTTTGAAAAATTGGATTGGATGGGATTGTTGAGGGTGGAAGGGTTCGACGGCCGGGTGAACGGGTTACGCGAGCGGCGAGCACCCTGACATTAGCTTGTGCGAGACGCGAGCGTCTTAGTGAACCCGGTTGTCGGACCCGCGCCACCCGAGCAAACCCGCCAGACCCAAATTCAATTTTTCAAAAGCAAACCCGAGTGATGCTCCGCGGATTTGACCACGTTGCGAAGGAGCGCGACGTTGGTGACGGGGCCTACTCCCCCTGGGACCGGGGTGATTGCGCCCGCGACGTCGAGGGCCGATTCGTAATCGACGTCGCCTTTGAGCACGCCGTCGACGACCGTCGTGCCGACGTCGATGACGGTTGCGCCGGGCATGATGTCGCCGCCGCCGATCAGGTTGGGTACGCCGGTCGCGACGACGACGACCTCCGCCGTTTTCAAGAACGGTTGGAGGCTCGCGCTCTCCTTGTGGAGGATGGTGACGGTCGCGTCGTGACCGAGCATCAGCATCGCCACCGGTGCGCCGACGACGATGGAGCGTCCGACCATCACCGCGCGCCGGCCGCGTAACGGCCAGTGCGGGCTGCGTTCGAGCAGCAGCATCACGGCGGCGGGCGTTGCCGGAACGAATTCCGTGCCGCTGCCGAAAGCTAGGTGCCCTTGATTGGTCGGGTGTGCACCGTCGACATCCTTGCGCACCGGGATCGCGTCCGCGATCTCGCGGATCGAAAGGTGCGGCGGTAGTGGCTGCTGGAGCATGACGCCGTGGACGCCGCGATCGTCGCGCAGGCGTTCGAGCCGCTCGCGCACGTCGAGAGAAGTCGCAGACTCGGGCAGCCGGTCC
The DNA here is from genome assembly GCA_035523815.1 of Alphaproteobacteria bacterium. Classification (GTDB taxonomy): domain Bacteria; phylum Vulcanimicrobiota; class Vulcanimicrobiia; order Vulcanimicrobiales; family Vulcanimicrobiaceae; genus Aquilonibacter. Next base: position 8,714 of record DATKPZ010000237.1, on the reverse strand, counting down.
ACGTCGATATCGACGCCGACACGCTCGCCCGTTTTGACCAGATTGCGAACGTACGCGACACTCGACTCGTTCTCTCCAACAAAGACGATCGCGAGCTTGGGATGAATCCCCGCATCGCGTAGCGCACTCGTACGAGCAAGGAGTTCGGTGCGCAGCTCGGCAGCAAGAGCGCGGCCGTCGAGAATCAGGGCGGACACGCGGACGCGGTTTCGCCGTAGAGGAGGAGAGGACCCTGGAACACGTGCGGCGCGAGGTGCGCCTCGGATCGAACTTTGCGCCTGAGGCCTTCGAACGGGCCTTCGATCGTTTCGTGGAGACCTATAACGTGAAGCCGGATCTCGCGCGCTGCAGTCCGGACGTGCTCGAACGCTATTGCCGGCTCTTCGAGTCCGGCGTCGATGCGGCGCGCCGGCGCGAAGTGCGCTTCCGAGGAATTCCGCTGCTGGCCGCCGTCTTGCCCATCGGAACGATCGCTTTTGAGGGCGAGGTCGATCCCGACCGGATGGGCGATTGGTGAGCGCGCGTTTGCGTTGGCTGTTGATCGCCGCGGGCGCAGCGATCGCATTGCTGATTTTGATCCCGCTCTTTCGCGCGCAGGGACCCTCGGTCTCGGGTCCCGCCGGTATGGTCGGAGCGACCGCACCGGTCTTCGCGCTGCGCGACGATCGCGGGGGAGCGGCATCGCTCGCGCAATATCGCGGGAAGATCGTCGTGATGAATCTGTGGGCTTCATGGTGCCCGCCCTGCCGCGCTGAAATGCCCGATCTGCAAACCGTTGCGCGCGAGTTCGCCAAGGACGGCGTGGTGGTCGTCGGTGTAAATCAAGGCGAATCGGCCGCGCGTGCGGCGGCGTTCGCGGCGTCTCTGCGCATCACGTTTCCGATTTGGATCGACGACGCCCAGCAATATGGCCGGGTCTACGCCGCGCTCGGCTTACCGACGACGGTGGTGATCGACCGGCGCGGCATCGTCGAGCGCGGTTTCGATGGACCGCTGACGGTTCAGCAGATGCGTTCGGCGATCGGCCAGGCCGTGCGCGCTTCGTGAACGGTACGGTGCTCCTTCCGGCGTTCGTGGTGCTCGCGGTCGTGCTCGAGGTCGCGGTGCCGGGGCGGCCGTTGTATCATGCCGGCTGGTATAACGTTGCGCTCGCGGCGCTAGCCGTGTGGGCGATTGCAAGCCTGCGCCGAGCTCCGCTGATTGCCTTCGGCGTCGGTGCGATTGCGTTCGCCGGAATCGCGAGCGGATTGCTCGGACCGGACGCGCGGACCGTCATCGGCGCGCCCGGCACGAGCGTGGCGGTCGATGAGGCGGGCGGTACGCTCGTCTTTCCGTTGACGCAGGCGCACTCCGCGGTGATGCTCGAGCGTCATAACGACGCCCAGCCGATCGGCGCGTGGCGTTACACGGCAACCGCGTTGCTGCGCAGCACGCCGCGCTCGGTGCTGGCGGTCGAAGCGTTCGATCGGCGCGGCGCGCATTTGACCATCACGCAGCCGACCGGAAGCGCCTTTCTCTCGCCGGTTCTGCTCATGGAAAACACGCAAACGATCGCCGGACTCGCGCTGCCCTACGACACGTTTGCGGTTCCCGCTGCGCACCGCATCGTCAAAGCGGTGCTGTTCTCGGAAGAGCAGGCCGCCTCGATGCCGGCGCTTTCGGCGCTGCATGGGCCGGTGGTCCTCTTCGACGTGGAGGACGAAACGGGGGCGTCTCTGCCCCACGGCATCGGGGTTGCGCCGGACGCTCGCCGCGTACTTCTGGGCGGCGTGGCCTTACAGGCGCGGGTGCTCAGCTATCCGGCGATCGAGGTGGTTTCGATTCCCGACCTTGCGGTCGTGGCAGCGGGATTGCTCGCGATATTCATCGGCGTGCTCTTGACGCGCAGGCGCAGCCCAAGGTAAGATCGCCGGACAATGACGTACGCGCACATTTCGCCGTGCCCGCCGCAGCCGCATCAGGAGATGCCGGTTCGGTAGCGCGCGTTGTCAGATCAGTTACAACGAACCGCTCCGGTCACCGGGGCGGTTCGTTTTTTCTTTGTCCGGGGGAAGTCATGCGAATTGGAATCATTGGGCGCGGGACGCTCGGGAGTGCGCTGCACCGTGGCTTTGAGCGTCATCCTGCGGTGCGCGAACTCGACTCGACCACGCGTGCTTCGGCGCTGCGCAACTGCGCCGTTGCAGCGGGAAGCGACGTCGTCGTCGTCTGCGTGAAACCGCGCGACGCAGCCGAGGTATGCACCCAGATCGCGCCGGTCTTGCGCGAAGATCAGATCTTGGTCTCCGCGGTGGCCGCGGTCGACACCGGCTCACTGCGGGGCTGGACCGAGGGCCGTTCACCCATCGTGCGAGTTATGCCGAACACGCCGGCGCGCGTCGCTTCCGCCATGACGGTGCTTGCCCGCACGCACGAGAGCAGTGATGATGCACTCGAGCGGACGCAGCAACTGTTCGATGCGTTCGGCCGGACCATGGTGCTCGATGAATCATTGATGGACGCGGTCACGGCGATCAGCGGCTGCGGCCCGGCCTTCATCTTCGTCGTCATCGAGGCGTTGATCGATGCCGCGATCGCGCTCGGAATTCCGTACGAGCAGGCGCGCGTTTTGGTGGCGCAAACGGTCCTCGGGTCGGGCCGCTTGGTGCTCGAAAGCGAAACGCATCCGGGGGCCCTCAAACACGAAGTCACGACGCCCGCGGGCCGCACGATCAAGGGACTACTCGAGCTCGAGGACGGCAAGTTGCGCGCGACGTTGATGAAAGCCGCACTCGCCGCCGGCGGACGATAGGGTTCAAAACTCCGTCGTGCTGGTGAAGGTGAAGCGCTCGATCTTCGCCGCCGGTACGACCAACGATCCTCCGTAGGATCCGGTGCGCTTTTGCGCGCTCGAGAACGCGACCGAACCGAGAGCTTCGATGATGCTTTGATTGAAGCGCATGTTGCGAACGCCGCCCACGATCCGGCCGTTTTCGATCAGAAAGGTTCCGTCGCGGGTCATTCCGGTGACGATGGTGCGCTTTTGGTCGACCGTGCGAATGTACCAAAAACGCGAAATCAAAAGGCCGCGCTTCGTGCCGGCGATCAAGTCTTGCGTGGTCTGCGTTCCCGGCGCCACCACGACGTTGAGCGCTTGGGGGCCGTAGGCATTGGGTGCGGGCAGCGCGTGACCGGTGTTGGGGCGGCCGAGCTTCTTGGCGTAGTAGCTGTCGGTCACGACGTTGCGCACCACCCCGGCCTCGACCAGCGCGAGCTTCTCCTTGGGTTGCGCTTCGTAATCGAACGGCATCCCGGGTGCGAGCGGATGGCCGAAATCGTCGCTGATCGAAACGCTTTCGTCGAAGTAGGCGCGGTCGAGTCCATCCGAGCAAAATGAGGATCCATCGCTGAAGGTTTGTGCCGAGAAATGCGTGAGCAGATAGGTCAGGAGCTCACCGAGCGCGGGAGGTTCAAGGATCACCGTCCAGACGCCGGGATCCACGGTGCGCGGTTGCGCGCTCGCGCGAGCGAGTTCCACGGCTCGTGCCCCAACCCGGCTTCCGTCGAGTTCTCCGACGTCGACGGTATAGTGTTCCGCAAAACCGGTGGAGTCGGGCGCCGTCGCCTTGACGTTGACCTGCGCGTCGGTCCCGTCGAACGAGGCAAGCGCGCCCGACGAGTTGGCGATGGTCGTGCCGCTGCTCGAGGTCGAAACGTAGCCGGCGCACCAATAACCTTCGCGCTCTGCTCGCGTGAGAATGTCGCCGGCGATCGCGGCTCTTCTGGCCGGGTCGCAAGCAGCCGTCGCTTCTATGTAACAACCGGCCGGCGCTTGGGTGGGGCCGCCCGCCGGCAAAGACGGCACGAGCGGGTCGCTGGGCGCGAATGAGGCCATATCGAGCGCTCGCGCCAGCAGCGCATCGACCGAGGCGTCGCCGAGATCGTTCGAACGCGCGACGCCGGTGCGTCCGTCGACGATCGTTCGGATCGAAATCGTCACGTCGTCGGCGTCCACGTTTTGGTTGGAGATGCCGCGCGTGAAGCGCGTGAGCGCTTCGTCACCGCTGCTCACCCGTACTTCGGTCTGATCTGCGCGCGAGCGCTCGACAACGCGGCGTGCGATCGCTTCTCGATCTCGCGTCTTCACGGCTGATATCCGACGCCGACGCTGACGTGGCGAAAGCGCGCGGGCGAGGCAGCTTGCGTCGTTCGCCCCGTCTGCATCGGTTCGCCCTTGCCGCAGTTCGGGGTCCCCCACGCGTTCCATGACGCCGCATCGGCTATCGCGTCACAGCTGTTCCAGAATTGCGGCGTCATTCCGGCGTAGGTTGGGTTTTTGAGCATTCGCCCGCGTTTGCCGTTCTTGATTTCCCAGCCGATTTGACAGCCGAATTGAAAGTTCAGGCGCCGGTCGTCGATCGACCACGAGCGGTTGCTTTCCATGTATATGCCGTCACGCACGTCGTCGAAGAGGGCCTCGAAGGGAGTCTCGCCCGGCAGCAGGTTGAGGTTGCACATGCGGATCATCGGTACGAACTCCCAACTCTGGGCGCGGACGCAGGCGTTGCTCACGCGTCCGATTGCGCGAGCCGTGTCATTGCTCATCTCGTATCCGCGCAGCACCCCGTCGCGCACGATATCCGAGACGCCGCATTTCGTGCCCTCGTCGTCGTAACCGCACGTCGCCATGCCGAAGGGCATCGTGTTGTCGACGACGATCGTGACCGCCGGTGATCCGTAATGAAGTTTGCCGAGCTGTGAAACCTCGAGAAAGCTCGTTCCCGAGAAATTCGCCTCCCACCCCATCACGCGATCGAGCTCCGCGGGATGGCCGCACGATTCGTGAATCTGCAGTGAGACTTGCGAACCGCCAAGGACGAGATCCAACGTGCCGGTTGGACATTGCGGTGCGGTCAAGAGCGCGACGGCTTCTTCACCGATGCGCGCGGCATTTTGGGTCAGTGCGGCCTCTTCGACGATCTCCCAACCGCCGGACTTATAGAGTCCGACGTCGCCTGGGTAGGTCCGCGTCTGCACGTCGCCGCCGCCGACGGCCATGGCTTGCACGCCGCTTCCGGTTTGCACGATACTTTGCTCGATCGCCGATCCGATCGTGCTGTAAAAGGATTTATCGGTTCGCCACAAATCGAGCCATGCGCGCCCGACGGCGATGCGATCGTCGCTGCGCGCAAGCTTGGCCGCCTCCAGAAGAAGGGCGACGCGTTCGCCCAGCGGGACCTGGCGTGGATCGCGTGCGACGGGCGTCGCATACCGATCGACGTATGCGTGGAGCGGCGCTTCGCCGAAACGCTCGCGGGCCATCGAAGCGCTGGCCCGGGCGATGGAAACGGCGCGCGCCGCCGTCCGGTCGACCCCGTCATCCGTAAGGTCGCTGCTGGCGGCGAATCCCCACGCTCCGTCAACCAGCGCGCGAATGCCGTAACCGCAACTCCGTGCGTCGGCAAGAGAAGCTACGACGCCGTTGCGGACTTCGATGCGCTCGCTGTACACGTCTTCGAAACGGATGTCGGCGTAATGGGCACCGCGAATGCTCGCCGTGTCAAGCGCCCGGCGGCCAAGAGCCTCGAATCCCATGGGGCCCGTCTTAGGGTCGGCTCGACTCCCGGCCTGCTACGACGGCGCGAAGATTCTTTATCGAAATGCTGCCGTTCACCGACGCCGATGCGTTCGAGCCGATAACGTAGATCGCGACCAGACGCGCGGGCTGCGCGAGACCCGGTGGAAGGCGGACCTCCACCGTTCGCCAGCCCGGGTGATCCATCGGGCCAACGGTGAGCAGCACCTCTTCATTCATGGCATTACGCAGCGCGAGCTTGAGCCGCTCGCCCCCGCCGTCGTCGTAGACCTCGAAGGAAATGCCGACGCTGCGTTGCGGCAGCGTGACGTTGGTCACGAGGTACGCCGCACGTTCCTGCGGCCCCAGTGCGAAGCGGAGCTGCGCGCACGGCGGACAGTCGGGACTCGATCCGGCAGCGCCATCGCCACCGCGCGGAACCGTCATGAACGATGGGGTGAAGACGAGCGGAACGTCGTGAAATCCGACCGTTACCCGGGCGTCGGCAAGATGATCGCCGAGAAGCAGCGAGACGAGCGCGTCCGTATTTCTCGCCGAGAGCGTGCCGCTCGCATCGATCGACGCGCCCTGCGCGCGCCAAGGTAACCGCAAGGGTAATGCCAGCGCGTAGCCTTGTGCATCGTACGCACGCGCCTGCAGAGTCAGTTGGCCGCCTTGCGCGACGCTGGGGTCGAGCGGAAGGATCGCGACCCTCGATGGATCGGTGAGAACCGCTACGGGAACCCTTTCGGTCAACGAGCCGCTGCGCGCAACGATCGAACCGTCACCCGGCTGCGTTGCGGTGAAGGTGCCGTCGCGATAGGTGCCCAGTGTTGCGGGTTCGACCTGCACGTCGATCGGCATCGGAGCCGCAACGATGTGCTGCGCTGCGTCGGCGGCGTCAAAACGCAGACTGACGCTCGCGCCGGGTAGCGCGCGCACTGCGGGTTGCGTTGCAAGTAGCTGTGAGGCCGGTCCAACCGGCGCGGTATCATAGACGAAGATTCCGTCCGCAACTTTGCGTTCGCGTCCATCCGAGGGCGCGGTTACGAGCACGGCGCCCGCCTGACCCGGCGTGCGCGCCGCCAGCTCGGAGGATCCGCCGCCGTCAAACGCCATCCCGCGTACGGCGCCGAAGGCGCGCATCAATGCCGCAAATTCCGGACGCGTGACGCCAACGGAAAGCTCGGGCTGCCGCCCGTCGACCTCTAGAAGATAGAGAGTGCCGTCGCCGCCGATTGCCGCGCCGCTACAGGGGATGCGCTGCGCATATTCGCCGCCGCTTGGTCCGTTCGGATCATCGACCCACGCACCGCCGTCCAAGATCAAGGGTCCGCCGCCGATCGCCGCAGTGAGGTTGCTCAGTGAAAGCGGCGCAAGATCGCCGCTTGCGGCAATCGTATCGCCCAGATTGGGAACGCCGACGCTCGCGTACGCATTCAAGCCGATCGCGAGATAGTATCCGGGCGGCTGCACGGTCGTGTTGTCGACCACGCCGGTAACGCGATACGTTGCGAGCGGCGGGGTGCCGCTCGTGGGCGCGAGCGCGACGAGCGTCAACTCATCGCTTGGCGGGACATTCCCGAAGGCGGGTGTCAGGAGTGACGTGCCCCCGCTCGGCATCCGATTGACGGCGTCCAGCGGAACCGTGCGATCGGCGAGCTGCAACATCCCCGTAAACGCCATTTGGACGATCTGCGGTGCGCCGTCACTTCCGATCGCAAGGGCGTAGCGGTTGGTCGGCGTGCTGACGAGCGTTCCGTTTCGCACGACCACGTTCGTCGGCCGATTGGTCCTTCCGATGTCGAAGTAATCCCCATTGAGCCCGGCGATTGCATCCGTGCGACGCGCCATCGATGAAACCGTTTCTCCCGGCGATTGCAGCTCGTCCGAGGCAAGCACCGTATTGAGTTGGATTTCCGGCGCATGGGCGGCGACGGCGACGGCGTGAACGACGATCGGACCGGCATCGGTGATCAAATCGTATTCGCCGTACTCGACGCCCGGTGCAATTCGCTCGATCGTCGGCGCGTCGTACGCGACTCGTGGAAACGGAGGCGCGAGGTCGAGCTGCAACGGGAGAATTGCGAAAAGTACTGCTGCTATCATGGCTAGCGGCGCGAGCGAAGCCGCGCGACTTTAGCCGACAAAGCTTCAGCTTTGGCGGATAAAGTCCCGTGCCAGACCGCGACGGCAAGCGGGTAACCGCCGGTTGTGAATGGAGCACCCGGCGCGCGCTCGAGCGTGTCCGTATCGAAAACGTCGATTTGATCGCTGCCCGCGCACGGAACGAAGAGACGGTGGCCGTCGATCGCCGGCTTCCAAGGCGTAGAGCAGGTTGGCAACGGCGCGTGTATGCTGCGCAGCGTGCGCGCATCGAGCACATCGATGGCGTCGGTGTCTTCATCGGTAACGTAGAGCCGATGATGCGCGCCGTCATACGCGATTCCAAGCGGGAAGGTGAGCGGTGCGCTGCGCGCCACGATGCGCGGTGCGCCGCCGGCGACGTCCACGGCAACCACGCTGCCGGGTGCGGAAAACGGCGATCCGAGGCTTTGATTCGATACCGCGAAAAGGCGCGCTCCGTCATCCGAGAGAGCAAGCGAGAAGACGCGAGGCACCACGGCAAATCGTCGCAGCTCGACCATGCTGGTCGCGTCCACGATGGAGACGCTTCCGTCATTGACGTTCGCGACGTACACGCGTCCCCGGTCCGAATCGACGACAAGTCCTTCCGCGGTGAGCCCTAAGACGCGATGCGAGACGGTGCCGTCGGCCGCGATCCGGGTTAGGGCTCCGGCCCCTTCGAGATCCCGATTGGTAACGAAGAGCGCGCCGTTGCGCGAATCGAAGGCAAGCTCGTCGCCGAACGGCACACCCGGAACGGTGTGAACCTGCCACGGGTGCAGCGTCGCGATGGTGGCGTTCACACCATCGGTTGCCATCGTGGCGATCGATCCATCCCGACCGATTGCGACGTCGCCGGGCGCCCCGCCGATTCCCAGAGCCGCGCGCGCTCGAAACGGCGGGCTCGCCTCGTGCAGCACGATGCCGTCGTCGTAACTGGCGACCGCGATGAAGCCTCGCTGCGGGTCCGGAGTCGGTGCGATCGTTATCGTTCGCATGGCGAGGCCGCGTGCACTCGAGGCGATCACGGCGC
>DATKPZ010000236.1:0-3830 GCA_035523815.1 Alphaproteobacteria bacterium | reverse complement strand
CGGTTCTCGATCGCGTGTTGCGTGATTTTCCCGGCGGCGTCGGTATAGGTGCGTTCCAGGCGCAACGATGTGACGCTGCCGTCGCCGTACTGCCATCCGACGAAGGCGCGATGCTTGGCAAGCAACGACTGCGCGTCGTCGGCGCGTACGGCAACGGGAAGAAGCCACGTGAGAGGAAACACTACGGCCAAAAGCCAGGTTGAGGCATGATGAATGCGCATATTGCCGATCCGTATTTCCCAGTCACGCGAACAGACCTTTGGGTCTTAGGAACCATAGATGGCGAATTGGAATGACGTTCGGCGCTGCGCACTGGCCTTGCCCGAAACCAAGGAAGTGTTTATGCACGGCTCGGTGGGGTGGCACGTCAAGAACAAAGGCTTTGCCTGGGAGCGTCCGCTGCGCAAACAGGATCTGGCGGCGCTTGGCGCTTCGGCACCGAAAGGCGCGATCTTGGGCGTGCGCACGGCGGACCTCGCGATGAAGGAAGCGCTGCTTGCGCGAGATCCCGAGGTGTATTTCACAACGCCGCATTTTGACGGCTATCCGGCGTTGCTCGTGCGACTTGGGCGAATTCGCGTGAGCGAACTGCGCGATCTCCTCATCGAAGCCTGGCTGGCGCGGGCTCCCGAACGCTTGGCTACCGCGTTTTTGGCCTCGCGCCCTCCGAAGCGGCGGCGCTCCTCCCGGTAGCACCCTTGCACCTTCAGGGCGGGTTTTGGTACAGTCAGGTGTCGAAAAACGACCCTCGGCACAACCGGGCTCGGTAGCTCAGCGGTAGAGCAGGGGACTCATAAGCCCTTGGTCGGGTGTTCAAATCACCCCCGAGTCACCAACTTTACGGGAGGCGGGACCTCGAAAGAGGTCCCGCCGCTCGCGAGCGGAGTACCCTAAACGTCATGTCCACTATCCCGTGCGATTTCTGCCCCCACCCCGTCGATCGCAATCAGATGGAAGAGATCGAGATCTCGCACTACGTGCCCGACAGCTCCGGCGACGACCTCGCCTACGCGCGGACCTATTTCTTCGGCCATCCGGATTGCGTGCGGAAGTTCTATCGCACGCTGGTCGATCACAAACTGGACCTCTTCAAACACATTCCGACCCCTGGAATTCCACCGGAAGCGTAGAACGCGCGACCGGACCATGTAGCCGCAGGATGCGGCAACTGGTTCCGAGCACAGGATGTGCGACTTGCGCAGCAAGCGGACCATGCGCCCGTAGCTCAGCTGGATAGAGCGCTGCCCTCCGAAGGCAGAGGCCGGGGGTTCGAATCCCTCCGGGCGCGGATGTTCCTCACGCATTTCATACCGTGAGCGTAGGTATGCAGGCTCTCGTCCTCAACCGTTACAACGGCCCACTCGAACTCACCGCCTTGACGCTACCGAAGCCCAACGCGGGTGAGGTTCTGGTTCGCATCGCTGCGAGCGGACTGAATCCGCTGGATCTGAAGATCCGCGCCGGCGAAGCCGCACATGCCAAGCATCCGCTGCCGCTCGTGCTCGCGCTCGATCTCGCCGGCGTCGTGGAGTCGGCCGGGCCCGGCGTAACCGCGTTCAAACCGGGCGATCAGGTCTATGGTATGACCGGTGGGGCCGGCGGCATTCAAGGCTCGCTCGCGACGCACGCCGTGGTCGATGCGAGGCTGCTCGCAATCGCGCCGAAAAATCTCACGCTGCGCGAGGCGGCGGCGCTCCCGCTCGCGTTCATCACGTCGTACTCCGGAATCGTCGATCGCGCCCACCTTGCGCCGGGGCAAACCGTCCTCGTGCACGGCGGTGCGGGCGGCGTCGGCCATATCGCCGTGCAGCTTCCACGAGCGCTCGGGGCCAAGGTATGGGCCACGGCGAGCGCGCCGAACCTGGAGGTCGTCGCGCGGCTCGGCGCAACGCCGATCGATTATCGCGCGCAAACGGTCGAAGACTACGTGGCGGCGCAAACGCAAGGTGTGGGCTTCGACCTCGTCGTCGACAACGTCGGCGGCGCCACGCTCGATGCGTCGTTCGCGGCGGTGAAGCACTTCGGTCACGTGGTGAGCGCGCTCGGGTGGGGCACGCATGCGCTCGCGCCGCTCTCGTTTCGTGAAGCCAGTTACTCCGGCATCTTCACGCTGCACCCGTTACTCACCGGGCACGGGCGCGAACATTTCGGCGAGATGCTTCGGGAAGCAACCCGCCTGGTCGAAAGCGGCATGCTCACGCCGCTGGTGGATCCGCGGCGCTTCGATTTGGGGACGGCCGAGCTTGCCTACGCGGCCGTATCCGATGGAAGCGCGCGCTCGAAGATCGTTGTGGATGTCAACTGACGAACGCTACATTCGCCGGGCGATCGAGCTTGCGCAAGAAGCGGCCGACGACGGCGACGTTCCGGTCGGCGCCGTGCTCGTCAGTGGCGACTTAACCCTCGAAGCGAAGAACGAGAAAGAAGCGCGGCCCGATCCGACCGCGCACGCAGAAATGTTGCTGATTCGCGAAGCCTCGCGCCGATTAGGTGCGTGGCGCTTGCACGAGGCGACGCTCTACGTCACCAAAGAGCCGTGCCTCATGTGTGCCGGCGCGATTATCGCAGCGCGCCTGAAACGCGTCGTGTATGCGGCTCGCGATCCTAAGGGGGGCGCGGACGGCGGCGCGTTCGACGTGCTGCAATCGCCCAAGACCAATCACCGCCTCGAGGTTACGGCCGGGGTTCTTGAGGAAGAGGCGGCAGATCAGCTGCGCCGTTATTTCCGACAAAAGCGGCTTCCGCGTCTGGAGGAAGGTATCGACGCCTAATCGCGGGTAGTAACCGTGTCGCCGAGACCGCACCACCGTGAGGGTGGTGCAAAGCTTCACCTGGACGGTGAAGGAGCGTCACCGTGAGGGTGACGCACTCCTTTCGAGCACAGGATGTGCGGTGCCGCGAAGCGGCACGAAAGGTATGGAGAGGTGGTCGAGCGGTTGAAGGCACCCGCCTCGAAAGCGGGCGTACCTGATGAGGGTACCGTGAGTTCGAATCTCACCCTCTCCGCCATAACGGAAAAGCCGAGCTTCGCGCTCGGCTTTTTTACATGCCCCGGAATCCGCACCGCCACCGGAGAATCACGAAGCATGACGGCAATCGCGCAGCTTAGCACTTGACGTTTCTCTCTTTACTCGAGCTCGTCCGAGTGCGAGAAGGCTCGGATGCTAGTTCGGCGCTGAACAATGCGCGCGACGTCGCCGCACACGTCGAGGCGCTGGGGTACAAGCGCATCTGGATTGCCGAGCATCACAACATGGCGGGCATCGCCAGCGCCGCGACCTCGATCGTCATCGCGCATATCGCCGCCGGCACGTCGACGATCCGCGTCGGCGCGGGCGGCATCATGCTGCCGAATCATTCGCCCTATCTCATTGCCGAACAATTCGGGACGCTGGAGCGACTGTTTCCCGGCCGTATCGACCTCGGGCTGGGCCGCGCGCCGGGCACCGATCAAATTGCCGTGCGCGCGATGCGGCGAAGCCCCGATGCATCGGAGTTTTTCCCGCAGGACGTGCTGGAGCTGCAAGCCTTTCTCGCCGACCCCGAACCGGGACAAGCGATCGTTGCCGTTCCCGCAGCCGGAACAAAGGTTCCGCTCTGGATTTTGGGTTCCAGCACGTTCGGCGCGATGCTCGCCGCTGAACTGGGATTGCCGTACGCCTTCGCATCGCATTTCGCGCCCGATTTGCTGCTGCCCGCGCTCGAGACGTACCGCAGCAGGTTCAAGCCTTCGGCGCAGCTCGATCGGCCCTACACGATGGCCGGGATCAACGTCATCGCGGCGGAGACCGACGCGCAAGCCAAGCGACTAGCAACGACGCAGCAGATGT
>DATKPZ010000235.1:0-3359 GCA_035523815.1 Alphaproteobacteria bacterium | reverse complement strand
GCGAGCGCGTTGCCGTCGCGCTCGACCGAGGTTATTTCGAGATCGACGGCGTCGAGTTCGAGCCTGCCCACCGCTTCGTCGAAGGGACGAACCGTCGTCGTGCAGACGCCTGCAAGCGTGCGGCGTTCGAGATCGGGCTCCAGATAGAGCTCGATATGTTCGACGTCGACGACCTTATCGGGGCCGTACTGCAAGCGGGCGCCGGGGAGCGCAAAGGCGCGGTGCGCACCCGAATCATCGCGAAAACTCATGAGTGGGTCGCGTTTCGCCCGTCACCCTGGGTCAACCCCCCGGTCACGCCGATCACGGCTCCGGTGATAAAGTCTCGTTCGGGCGCGATTAAGAAGCGCACCACGTCGGCCACATCTTCGAAGCTCCCGGGGCGGCCGCGCGGAATGGGACTTTTCTGGGCGCGCGCCGCCGCTCGGCTCTGACGCTTCTCGCGGATGTCTCCCGGCTCGATGACGTTGACGGTCACGCCGAACTGCGCTTCCTCGATCGCGAGGGTGCGCGCGAACGCGACGAGAGCGCTCTTCGAGGCTTGATACAAAGTGAAACCGCGGAAAGGACGGGTCTCGCTCGACCCGTTTCCGCCGAAGACGACGATACGGCCGAACCCGCGCTCACGCATCGCCGGCAGCACGGCTTGCGCGGCGAGCACCGCGCTACGCACGTTCGCGTCGAAGAGCTTCGTGTAATCTTCAAGCGTCAGGTTCGCAAAACGCTTTACGGTGAGCAGGCCTACGCCGTGCACGAGCGTATCGAACGGTCCTTCTGCTTCTATCAGCTTCTCCAAAGCCGAAGCCACCGCATCCGCATTTTCCGAGAAATCGATGCGCGTTGCACTGGCCCGTGCGCCTGCGCCTTCGATTGCGGAGCACGTAGCCTGCGGATCGCTGTCGCGATAGGTGATGGCGACCCGTTCGAATCCGTCCCAGGCGAGCGCCGTTGCGATTCCGGAAGAGAGGCCGCTGCCGCCGCCCGTGACCAGGGCGCGCCGCGTGCGTGCCGTCATCGCAGTGCGCGCATCTGCTCGAGGATGCGGCCGAAGCTCGCGGTGTCGACCGCGCCCGGAACGATAAACTCGTCCTCAAAGAGGAAGGTCGGCACGGCCGTGATCCCGCGCTCGTATGCACCGTTCAGTTCGCGCCGCACCTCGTCGACGCCGTCATCGCTCTCGAGGTATGCCGCCAATTGCGCCCCATCGAGTCCGAGCGCCGCGCCGGCCCGCGCGAGAACCGCGCGATCGCTGACGTCGAGACCATCCGTAAAGTAGGCTTGGAAGAGCTTCTTTTCGAGCTCGCGGTCGAGTCCGCTCGCGCGGGCGAAAGCGATGGCTCGATGCGCATCAAAGGTGTTCGCGGTGAGCGCGCGGTCAAAATCGAAGGTGAGGCCCTCGGCGCGCGCCTCGCTCGTAACGCGCTCGAGAATGGCCGGGGCTTCGTCGCCAAACTTCGCGGCATAGCGCCGACGCGCCGGGATACCGGGTATCGGCGCGTCGGGATCGAGTTGAAACGGATGGAGCCGGATCGTCACCTCGCCGTCGAACTGCGCAAGCGCGCGCTCGAAGCGCGTGACTCCGATGTAGCACCACGGGCAGACGACGTCACTCCAGATGTCGATTCGCACCCGCGGTGCTTCACCTTCTACACGCGGAATTCCCAGCTCGTCGAGAACGAAGCACCGTCACGCGTCGTGCCGCTGACGCGAACGGTATGGGTCCCCGGGTACAGCGGCCGGCGAGGCGTGTACTCGAATCCGTTGCTTCTGAAGTACAGCGCCGACGTGACGTCGTTGCCGTCGACGCTGACGCGGATCGAGTCGCGGCGCATCGGCTGGGTAAAGGTCGCCGAGATCGGCGCCGTGGGATTACTGCGCCCTTGCGGAGAGCGATCGCTCAGGTATGACGCGGGGTTCATCGGCGGACGCGGGGGCCGATTGTAGCCATTTCCGTTTCCGTTACCGCCGTGATATCCGCCGCCGTTGATCGTCACCGTTGACGTATTGTTGTTCCAGTCGACGGTTGCGCCGAGTGCCTGCGCAATAAAGCGCAAGGGAACCAGCGTGGTTTCGCCTTGGATGAATGGAGGCGAATCGAGCGTTTGGGTTTGGCCGTTGACCGTCGCCTGGTTCGATCCGATATGCAGCGAGACGGTGCGCCCGTCACCGGTCGCGTTGATCGCGCCGTTTTGATAGACGACGCTCGCGCCGAGTTGCTCGAAGATTCCGCGGAGCGGGACGAACACACGACCGGCCTGTTCGATCGGCGGCTGTGGGAACGACATCGTCTGTCCGTTGACGATCACCGTCACGCCCACGTTTTGTTGGGCCGAGGCCGCTAACGGGACGCCGGCAATGAAGATTGTGCATGCTGCGCATGCGGCTAGAATAAGGTTAGTACGCATGGTTGGGGTGTACCCAACCATGCGTATGCGTTACACCCGCGCGGTTGATCCTTCGAGTTCGGCGACGACCGCTCGGCGGTCGCCCCGGCGCTCGAAGAAGCCCATCCAGGTGTTGTAGATCATCGGCACGAGGAAGAGCGTGAGGATCAGCGAGCTTAGCAAACCTCCGATGATGACGGTGCCGATCGCTTGCCTCCATTCGCCACCTTCCGCGAATCCCAAAGCAAGCGGGAGCATGCCGAAGATCATCGCGGCCGTGGTCATGATAATCGGGCGGAAGCGCGTCGTCGCCGATTGCAGCACCGCGTCTCTAACCCGCATCCCGCGCTTGCACAGCGTGTTCGAATAATCGACGAGCAGGATGCCGTTCTTTGCGACCAATCCGAAGAGCATGATGATGCCGAGCATCGAGATGATGTTGAGCGATTGCCCCTGCTCCGGCTCGAGTTTGCCCATCAAGGCGAGGAAGATGAGCGCGCCGATGATCGCCATCGGAACCGAGAACATCACGATCAGCGGTTCGAGGAACGACCCGTAGAGGATCACCATCAGCATGTAGACGAGCATGAACGAGAGCAGCAAGGCGATGCCCATGTTGGTGAACGTCTCTTGCATAAACTGCGTGTCGCCCTGCGCCGTCGTGCCGACGCCCTGCGGAAGGAAGCCGGGCTCCTTCAGCTTCTGCTCGAGCGGAGCCGTCACGGCGCCGAGCGAGTAACCCGGGAGTACGTCGCCGAGCACGTTGACCACGCGCTGGCGATTCAGACGCTCGATCTTCGTCGGAGCGGTCGTCCACGTGAACGTTGCAACCGATGAGATCGGCACCAAGGTGCCGTCGTTGGCGCGCACGCGCACGTTCTCGAGTTGATCGACGTCGGTCCGGTCAGCGCGCGGGAACTGCACGCGCACGTCGACCAGACCGGTCGAGGTGCGCACTTTCGTGGCGACCGCGCC
>DATKPZ010000234.1:0-19032 GCA_035523815.1 Alphaproteobacteria bacterium | reverse complement strand
TCGGGAATGTTCTTCACGCTCGCGGCGATCGACGGCGGAAATCCGTACGGAGCGATGGGCGCGAGCCGCACGCGCATGGTTGGTTTTCTCGCCGAGCCGGTGATCATCATCGTCCTCTTCACGGTGTCGTTCGTCGCGAATTCGACGATTCCGTATATCGTTCAGCAGCACTGGGTCCACCCCATCGCCAACTTCTTCGCGCCCTCACACGTACTGCTGCTCATCGCTTTCTTCATGGTACTTCTCGCGGAGACGGGGCGGCTGCCCGTAGATAATCCGAGCGGCCACTTCGAGCTGGCGATGATCGACGAGTCGAAGGCACTTGAGTTCTCCGGCCGCTCGGCGGCGTTGATCAAGTACGGCGGCTACATGAAGTTCGTCGTTCTCTCGATTGTCTTCCTCAACGTCCTGACTACGCCGTGGGGGCTCGCGACGAGCGGATCGCCGGCGGACATCGCGCTCGCGGTCGTCTTCGTTGCGATCAAGATTCTGGCGCTAGTTGCCGTCATCGTCGCGGTGGAGTCGTCATACGCGAAACTTCGGCTCTTCCGTATCTCTGAGTTTCTGGCCGCGGCGTTCGTGGTCTCGGTCACGGCGATGATCACGGAGATGCTCCACTTATGACGTTGCTCGCAGAGCTCAACGCGCTCGTACTTGGACTCTTTATCATCAGCACGATCGCGATGACGGTGACGCGCCAGATCGGCGCCTGCATGCAAATCTTCATCGTGCAGTCGCTCCTCCTCGCTGCATCCGCTTTTCTGCTCGGCGCCGTTCCATTTTCGTGGCATCTGTTCGCGCTTGGTTGCGTAACCGTGGCGTCGAAGGCGATTATCATTCCCTGGTTGTTGCGCGTCATGGTGCCCGGCGAAATCAACCGCCGCCGCGAGCTCTCGCAAGCACTCGACGCTCCGACGACGCTACTCATCGCCCTCGGTCTAACGTTCGCAGGCTATGCGTTCGCGCAGCATCTCGTGCACGCCGCTCCTAACCTTTCGCCGGGAAACATCTCGATGGGCTTCGCCGCGCTGCTCGTGGGGTTGCTGCTGCTCGCCGTGCGCATCGAAGCCGTGCCGCAGTTGCTGGGACTGCTCGCCATGGAGAACGCCGCGTTCTTAGCCGGCATCGCCATCGCGCCGGACTTCCCGCTGATCGCGGAGCTCGCCATCGCATTCGACGTGCCGTTGCTCGCGTTCATCGTCGCGCTGCTCGCGCGCATCGCCTACCGCAGCATGGGAACTACCGAAGTCGGTGGACTCGCTTCGCTGAAGGAGCGCCAATGATGCTGCTCGCGATTCCCGCGGTCGCGCTCCTTGCCGCGCTGTGGTGTGCGATTCCGCGGAGCGGTCGCTCCGCGCCGGTGATCACGTTCGCCGCGGCAGTCATCGTCTTCGCATTGTCGGCGCGCGTGCTCTGGGCGCTGCGCCTGGGCGGGACGCTCGGCGCTGCGCGCGGCTGGGTGGAAGTAGATTCGCTCGGCGCATTTCTGCTCGTGCTCATCGCCTTCGTCTACCTGACCGCCGCGCTCTACTCGTGGGGTTACTTGAGCGCCGAGGAGACCACGGAGCGCCGCGTTCGCTTGTACCATGCGAACTTCAACCTCTTCGCATTCTCGATGCTCTGCATTCCGCTCGTAAGCGAACTCGGGCTCGTTTGGATCTTCGTCGAGCTGACCACCTTGCTCTCGGTGCTGCTCGTGAGCTACGCGCTCACGCCCGAAGCCGTCGAAGCAGCGTGGAAATACATGATCCTCACGTTGCTCGGCGCAACCACCGCCGTGCTCGGGATACTGATACTCTTCTGGGCGCTGCACTCGACCGGCAGCACCGACTTTACCTGGACGGGTTTGCGAGCTGCAGCAGCCCACATGCCTCATGCGCTACTCGGCGCCGCCTTCGTGCTGCTGCTTGTCGGGTATGGCGCCAAGGTCGGTCTCGTGCCGTTGCACACATGGCTGCCCGACGCGCATAGCCAGGCGCCGTCGCCGGTCTGCGCGATGCTCTCGGGTATCGAAACGAGCGCGGTGCTCTACGTGTTGCTCCGTCTGCGCAACGTGTTCGCGGGCGACCCCGCACTGCACGTCGGCACATGGTTCGCCGCCGCCGGGTTGATTTCTGTCGGCGTCGCGGCACTTCTCATCGTGCAAGCAAGAGACTACAAGCGCCTCTTCGCTTTTTCGACGGTGGAGCATATGGGGATCATCCTTGCGGCGGCGAGCATTCTCACGCCGTTCGGAGATACGGCGACGCTCTGGCAGATGCTCGCGCACGCCGTTACCAAGTCGTTCTGCTTCTACGGCGCCGGCATTGCCCTCATCGTCACGGGCACGCGTGACATTGCGAGCGTCCGTGGATTGCTCGGAGTCAGCCGAATCGCGAGCGCCGGAATGGTCGTCGGTGGTCTGGCGATCGGAGGCGCCCCGCCGATGGCCGTCTTTCCCAGCGAGCTTGCGATTCTCCGGGCGGCGTTGCAATCGCACGGATATGTCGTCGCGGCGTTGCTCGCATTGTTCATCGTCATCGGGTTCTTCGGCGTCATGTGGCACGTCACGTCGATGCTCGCCGGAGCGCCGAGCGCTACAAGCGGACACCGGGTGCCGATAGCCTGCGCGCTGGCCCTCGCCGTAGCGGCCGTTCCGGTCTTCGTGCTCGGCGTGTGGATCCCAGCCGGCCTGTCGCAGGCGCTGGAAAGCGCCGCGAGAGTGTTAGGAACGTAAGCAATGCTCGAATTCGCGGAGCTGATGCGCTCCATCTGGCCGACCATCGAATGGCGAATCGACGATCGAACGATCCGCGCAGACGTCGAGGCGCGCCATCTTCGAGCGGTCGTGAAGCTTTTCCGCGCGCAGCAGTGGCGAGTGGGCACCATCGTTGCTCGCGAGAACGGCCTCGGATTGGACGTGCGTTATTGCTTCTACGCGACGAAGCACCCCGGATGGGCGGAGCTGCGCGTCGTCGTCGACCCGCTCGAACGGACGCTTCCGAGCCTCACGAACGTCGCTATCGCATCCGACTGGTTCGAACGAGAGATCGAAGATCTGTTCTCAATACGTTTTCTCGAGCATCCTCGTCTCGGCGACTTCGTGCTGCACGACGACCAGCGGGAATGGCACCCCAAACGCGTCCTCGAGGAAGAGGGGGCATTCGTCATGACCGTCGGTCCCGTCTACTCGGGCGAAGCGGAGTCGGCGTTGTTCCTCCTGGAAACGGTGGGCGAAGACGTCGTGCGTGCCGTTCCGCGATTGTTCTTCAAATATCGCGCGATCGAGAAGATCGCCGAAGGCCGCACCATGCACGACGTTCTCCTGCTGGCCGAGCGCTGCAACGGAACCTCGGCGATCGGCAACGGGCTCGCATACTGTCACGCGGTAGAACGAGCGCTCCGCGTGCCGGTTCCGGCGCGTGCGTCGGCGTTGCGGGCCTTCTTCGCCGAGCTAGAGCGGCTGCGGCACCACATGACGGCGATCCGCGAGATCTGCGCGTCCACCGCGCTGACGGTCGCCGAAAGCCAGGCGATCTGGATCGAAGAGCAACTCCTACGCATCAGCGGCACGCTTGCGGAGCACCGTTACCTCTTCGGCATCCTCGCCCTCGGCGGGGTCATGCGTGACTACGATCGGGATGCGCTGGAATCGGCCCTCACGTCGGCGCAAGCGCTCGAGCACAGGATCGAGTCGCTCCGCACGGCGCTACAAGCGTCAAGTAGTTTTCTGGATCGCATCGAGCAAATCGGCGTCGTATCGGAGAGCGACGCGCAGACGTTCGAGATCGTCGGGCCGTTTGCACGCGCGAGCGGAGTTGGTGTTGACATGCGAGCAGTGCAGCCGTACGGCGCGTATGGCATGGTTCGATTTGACGTACCGATCGAGAAGGACGGCGACGGTTACGCACGTTTGCGCGTGCTCTTCGCCGAGATGACACAGTCGCTGCGCATCATGCGAGCGCTTCTGGAAGATCTTCCCGACGGTCCGGTACGAGGAGAGGTTCTTGCGCGCGAGGGCCACGCCGTCGGCTGGAGCGAAGCGCCGCGGGGCGCGTCGATTGCATGGGTGCACGTGAACGGCGATGGAATCGTCGCTCGGTATCGGTTAACGCCGCCGTCGTTCAGAAACTGGCACGGATTCCACGTCGCGACCGAGGACTTCGCATTCCAAGATTTTCCGATCGTTCTCGCCACTCTGGATCTATCCGTCGCGGAGAACGATCGATGAAGAACTGGTTCTTGCGAGGTCTCCTTGCCGGCATCCGTACGGAGCGATCGCCGGGCGGCGCCGACGTCGGCGCGTCGCTCTCGCCCGGTCTACCGAAGACGACCACCCACCGAGCCCAAGAGCGCGCGCTGGCTCTCGCCCACGCTTGCCCGACCGGAGCAATCGAAGCCGGCGCAGCGACAGCGCGCGTGAACGAGGACCGTTGCGTGCTCTGCATGCGTTGCAAGGGCGTTGACGGACAAGACTGGCGGCACGATGTCCAGTGGGCGCACGTGCCGGATCTGAACGCGCGGGAACCGCTGGGCGGCCGTTTCGAGCGCTCGCTCAACGTACGCATCGTCGATGCCGGCGATTGTGGTTCGTGCCTGAATGAACTCGCACAAATGAACGGCCCGTCGTACAACCTCCACCGGTTCGGCATCTTCATCACGCCGACGCCGCGCCAAGCCGACGTCCTCCTCGTGGTAGGACCGGGGACGCGCCAGATGCACGATGCGCTGCGCGCAGCCTACGAGGCTATGCCGGAACCCAGGCGCGTGGTCGCGGTCGGCGCGTGCGCCGCGAGCGGCGGAGTATTCGGCCCGTCGCTCATGTCGTCGGGAGGTATCGCCGAGGTGATCCCCGTCGACCTGGTCGTTCCAGGTTGTCCGCCGCCGCCGCACGCGATCGTCGATGCGTTGCGCTTGGTCTGCGGTCAGTCGCAACGGGTTTCGCGCGCATGACGTCGCTGGTCTTGACGATCGCGGCAATCGCGCTGTGCCCGCTTGGCGCGCTCGCGGCGCTCGCGTTCAAGGAGCGCTACGCCTCACGTCTCCTTGCGATGACCTGCTGTACCGCAGCGATCCTCTCCTTCGTCGCGGGAGCTATCACACTGGCCGCCGGTGCGAGCGGGGACGTGGTTCTTTGGACGCTGCCCGTCGTCGGTTCGATCACGATCGGTACGACGGCACTGGGTGCGTGGTTCGAATGCGTTGCATCGCTCGTGTACGTCCCGACGTCGCTCTTCACCGTTCGCTACCTCGAGCGCTACGCTCGCGAATATTCGCTGCGCAGTTTCGCCGTTTGGTATTGCGTCTTGCTTGCCGGGATCATCGGGCTGTTCGTCTGCCGCGACGTCACGTCGTTCTTCGTCGTGTGGGAAATCATCGCGATCGCAAGCGCGCTGCTCGTGGCTTTCGAGTGGCGACGCGCCGGCAACGCGCGGGCGGCGTTCGTGATGCTCGGCATGAGCGAAGCCGGCACGATGGCCGCGCTTCTTGGCGTCTTGCTCGCGCGTGGCAGCTCGCTTTCCTTCGCTGCGCCCGCGGAGCCGCTGAGCGTACCCTTGTCGTGGGCCGTCTTTCTGCTTGCATTCTTCGGATTCGGGGTGAAGGCGGGACTTCTACCGATCAACTCCTGGCTGCCTCGCGCGCATCCGCTTGCACCGGGCAACGTCTCCGCGCTTCTCTCCGGCGTGATCCTCAACGTCGGTGTTTATGGAATCGTACTGGTGGAAATGGTGCTGGCCCCTTCCCGCATCCCGGCGCAGGGCCTCGTGGTCATGGTCGTCGGCGCGGCGTCAGCGCTGGTTGGGATTCTTTATGCGACGATCGAGGACGATCTCAAGGCGATGCTCGCCTACAGCTCGATCGAGAACATCGGAATCGTGTTGACCGGGTTCGGCGCTGCCCTCGTCTTCGCCGCCGAACATCAGCCGCTGTTTGCCGGGATCGGTTTTGCCGCAGGAATGTATCATCTCGCGAATCACTCCGCGTACAAAGGGCTGCTGTTCTTAGGGGCATCGACGGTCGATTCAAAACTGGGCACGCGATCCATGAACGCGCTGGGCGGCGTCATCCGCGTGCTGCCCATCACAACCGGGCTGTTTTTCGTCGGCGTGTTCGCAATATCGGCGATTCCGCCGCTCAACGGTTTCGTGAGCGAATGGATGACGTTCCAGGCGCTGCTGCGCAGCGCGGAACTCGATCCGCTGACGTTCCGTGCGATCTTTGCGCTCTGCGGCGCGGCGCTGGCCCTCACGGCGGCGCTGACGGTAACCTGCTTCGTCAAAGCGTTCGGCATGTCGTTTCTCGGACCGCAACGCACGCCACGACCGAAACCTCCCGAGGCTTCGCGTAGCATGCTTTTCGGCATGGGTTTGCTCGCGCTCGAGTGCGCCGTGCTTGGCGTCTTTCCCACGTACGTGTTGCCGCTGATCGGCAGCGCCTCGAGGACCGCATTCGGTTCGGATGTCGTGACTGGGACCCTCGTTCCGCCGTTCTTCAAACCGGGCGCTCCGCCGGCCCCGCTCCCACCGGACTTCGTCGCGACATTCCAGGCGCTCGGTGCGCAGATCGGCGCGTGGTTACCGGGACGCGGCCTCGTCGTCATGCTGCGCGGAGGCGCGGCAAATCCGGTGGTCTTCGCGATGTCGACGACCTACCTATGCGCCATCATCATCGTCCTGTTGCTGGTAACCTACGGCGCGGTACGGCTCGTTACGCGCACCCGGCGTGCGGAGCGTTCAAAGGCGTGGGCAGGCGGGCAGAAAACGCTGCCCGCAGAGATGACTTACACCGCGACGGGGTTCTCGAATCCGGTCCGCGTGATCTTCGATGCGATCTTCAACCCGACTGAGGTCGAGAATCGGCGCGAGACGATCCACGAACATTTCCGGGCGGCGATTCTCCGCGAACGCGAGGACGTGTTCCTCGCCGATCGCCTGCTCAGTGCGCCGATCGCAGCAGCCGTCCGCGGCGCCGCTTCGTTCGCCGCTCGGATGCATCACGGGAGACTCTCGGCCTATGTCGGGTACGCGCTCGGTACGCTGCTCGTGGTGCTTGCCGTCGTATCGGCGATGAATTGACGCTTAGCGGGCCTGCCTGGGTTTTGCGAGACGCAGATACTGCGCCGCCTCGATCGTGAGCAGCCCTTCAGGAACCATCGTCTCCAGTTCGGCGATCAGCGGCTCGAGGACCGACCAATCGTCCACGACTTCGATGAGGATCGGGAGGTTCGGCAACCACGAGAAGACCTTGGCTATGTGCACCTGGCCATGGCCGCCGAAGCCTTCGATACCGCGAAAGACCGTCGCCCCGGCGACGCCGCGCTTGCGCAGAAACTCGACGATCGCGGTATAGGTCGGCTGGAGGCCCGTGCGGTCGGTCTCGTCGACGAAGATCCGCAACAGCTTGCCGTCTCGAAAATCCTCGGCGTTTTGCATGCTCTCCCCTTGTGGAGGACGGTGACCCAAAAAGTTGAACGAGCGGAGGCTCGGAGCTCCGGAGGCGTGGGTGAGCGGTTTAAACCGGTAGTCTTGAAAACTACTGTACCTGATGAGGGTACCGTCCGTTCAAATCGGACCGCCTCCTTTTTTCCCGCCGCCCTTAAAGCACCGCGAGCGGAAAGATCCGTGAGCGCTGCAGGGCGTTGCGCCGGTGGACCAACGCATCGCGGTAATAGTCGAACGAGAGCATCCGCAGGAACGCGGTGCGGCTGGGGTAGCGGACGATCAGCACCTCGTCCCAGCGCTCATCGGGCGGACCGATGAACGGCTCCGACGCTCGACCGAAGAGCACGACCGAACCGCCGACTTCTTCTACTGCGCGGTGCGCGACCGCTAGATAGGCGCGGTAGTGTTCGCGGCCACCCTCCCGGAACGCCAGCAAATTGAGCATGGTCACGGGTCCCTCGTCGGGGCACGCCGCGAACGCTTGCAGCTGATCGCGCGTCGGTTCGACGATGTCGTCTAACGCCATGACGATCTGGTTGGCCCACGCGAAAACGATGACCTGTCCTGGACAGCGGCTTCCCGAACGTCAAATTTTGGGATGCCTGCGCCCCTCTTCACGGCGCTACCATCGAGAGACACTAGTGAGGGGAGACGACATCACAATGCCAGCGAAGAAACCGAATATCCTCATCCTTTGGGGCGATGACATCGGCATCTGGAACATCAGCAAGTTCAGCAACGGGATGATGGGCTACCGGACCCCCAACATCGACCGGGTCGCCAACGAAGGCGGCCTCTTCACCGACTATTATTCGCAGCAGAGCTGCACTGCCGGGCGCGCCTGCTTCATCACCGGCCAAAACCCGATTCGCACCGGCCTCACCAAGGTCGGGATGCCCGGCGCCAACGTCGGCCTTCAAAAGGAAGACCCGACGATCGCCGAGGCGCTCAAGCCGCTCGGCTATGCCACCGGCCAATTCGGCAAGAACCATCTAGGTGATCGCAACGAATATCTTCCCACGGTGCACGGCTTCGACGAATTCTTCGGCAACCTGTACCACCTTAACGCCGAGGAAGAACCCGAACTTCCCGACTATCCCAAGGACCCGAAGTTCAAGGCGATGTTTGGTCCCCGCGGCGTGCTGCATTGCAAAGCGACGGACAAAGACGATCCCACCGTCGACGCGCGCTTCGGTAGAGTCGGAAAGCAAACGATTGTCGATACCGGCCCGCTCACCAAGAAGCGTATGGAGACGGTCGACGAGGAGATCACGTCGGCAGCGCTCGCGTGGATGGAAAAGCAAGCCAAAGCCGATCAGCCGTTCTTCCTTTGGTACAACTCGACGGCGATGCACTTCCGCACGCACGTCGCGGAGAAGAATCGTGGAAAGAGCGGTCAGGATCCCTACGGCGATCGCATGGTCGTGCATGACGAGCAGATCGGCATGATGCTCGACAAGCTCAAGGAACTCGGCATCGAGGACAACACGATCGTGATGTACTCGACCGACAACGGCCCGGAGAACGACACCTGGCCAGACGGGGCTACGACGCCGTTCCGCGGGCAAAAGGACTCCAACTGGGAGGGTGGCTGGCGCGTGCCGTGTTTCATCCGCTGGCCCGGCACGATCAAGCCGGGATCGGTTTACAACGGCATCGTCTCACACATCGATATGTTCCCGACGCTGCTCGCCGCCGCCGGCAATCCGGATGTGACCGAGCAACTCCTTAAGGGGACCACGATCGGCGACAAGAAGTTCAACGTCCATCTCGACGGCTACAACATGATTCCGTATTTCTCCGGACAAACCAAAGAGAGTCCGCGAAACTGGATCATGTATTTCAGCGATGACGGCGAAGTGATCGCGTGTCGTGTCGGCGACTATAAGTTCAACCTGTCGCTTCAGCGCGCGAATCAGATGGAGCAGTGGGCCGAGCCGTTCGTGAAGCTTCGCTTGCCTCACATCATGAATCTCCGTCGCGATCCATTCGAACGGTCCGACTTCAACTCGAACACCTACTGGGATTGGATGGTCGACCATGCGCCGCAGCTCTACCTCATGCAGGCAGTGGTTGCGCAGCAAATCGAGGACTTCGTCAAGTTCCCACCGCGCCAAAAACCGGCCTCGTTCAATCTCGACTCCGTGATGGAACAGGTCAAGACCCCACACGGCTAGCATCACCACAGCACTCATGCACGATGAAGTGAGTGCGTTCTACGAAGCACATCCATACCCGCCGGCGGTAGACGACCTGGTCGCCTACCGCCGGCTTTGGGATGAACCGCGCCGGCGCGCCGACTCGCATCTGTTTTGGCCGCATGAGGCCTATCGTGACGATCGCAGCATTCTCGTCGCCGGCTGCGGCACGTCACAAGCGGCGCACTACGCCGTGCGTTGGCCCCGAGCACGCGTCGTCGGCATCGACGTCAGTGCAACGAGCGTTGCTTTCACGCAGCGCCTCAAACACGAGCATCAGCTCGATAATCTCGAAGTCTACCAACTTCCCATCGAACGCGTGACCGAGCTGGGTCAAAGCTTCGAACGCGTCGTGTGCACCGGCGTCTTGCACCACCTTGCCGATCCCGGCGCCGGGCTGCGCGCGCTACGCGAAGTCCTCACACCCGGCGGGGCACTGCACCTGATGGTCTACGCGCCATATGGCCGCGCGGGCGTCTACCTCTTGCAAGAGTATTGCCGTCGACTCGGCATCGCGCCGAGCGAAGAGGCGATTCACGACCTTGCCGCAAGCCTGCGGGCCTTGCCGCCGGATCACCCGATCGTGCCGTTGCTGCGCAATTCTCCCGACTTCGTCGACACCGCGGCGATGGCGGACGCGTTGCTGCATCCGCGCGATCGCGCCTATTCGGTTCCCCAGCTCTATGCGTTTCTCGGCAGCGCCGATCTCGCATTCGGGCGATGGATCCGGCAAGCGCCCTATCTGCCGGGATGCGGCGCCATCGCCTCCACGCCTCACGCGGCGAAGCTCGCGGCGCTCGCGCCGCATGAGCAACATGCCGCAATCGAGCTGTTCCGCGGGACCATGGCGCGCCACAGCGCGCTCGCCTATCGCAGCGACCGGCCCGCGCAGCCGGCCGCGGATTTTGACGGCGACGGCTGGACCGGTTACGTGCCGATTCGACTGCCCGAGACGATTGCCGTGCGCGACCGGCTTCCGCCCGGTGCGAGTGCTGTGCTCATCAATCGCAACCACCGCTTTACCGATCTCTACCTGCCCATCGACCCCGCGCAAGAACGTCTGCTCGACGCGGTCGATGGGCGGCGCACGATCGCGCAGATTGCGGATGAGCGAGGCGGGCGCGACCTCGCCCGCGACTTCTTCCGGCGCCTCTGGCAATGGGACCAGGTCGTGTTTGACGCCTCCGGGAAGCCTGCGCCATGAGCGCACTATCCACGTCGCCGGCTTCCGTTCGCGGCCGCGTCTCGCCCGAAGAGTGGGAACAACGGGTCGCCCTCGCCGCGGCCTACCGGCTCGTCGCATATTTCCACTGGGACGATCTGATCTTCACCCACCTCTCGGCGCGCGTGCCTGGCCCGCAGCACCACTTCCTCATCAATCCCTACGGAATGATGTTCGATGAGATCACCGCATCGAGCTTGGTCAAAGTCGACCTCGCCGGCAACAAGGTGATGGAGTCGCCCTACGAGATCAATCCCGCCGGCTTCACGATTCACAGCGCGATTCACGAAGCACGCGAGGACGCGAAGGCGATCTTCCACGTGCATAGCTTGAACGGGATCGCGGTCTCCGCGCAAGAACACGGCGTGCTGCCGATTTCCCAACAATCGATCTTCGTGCTTTCCTCGCTCTCGTATCACGATTATGAAGGCGTGGCGCTACGCGATGAGGAGAAACCCCGTCTGGTCGCGGACCTCGGGAACAAGAACTTCCTCATGCTGCGCAATCACGGCTTGCTCACGGTATCGGAAAACATCCCCGAGGCGTTCCTCGCGCTCTACATCTTCGAGAACACCTGTAACATCCAGGTACGCGCCCAGAGCTGCGGAGACAAGCTGATTCCAATCGATCCGCGGATCATCGCAGGCGCGCAGTCGCAGGCCAAAGCGGTTACGCGCGGAGCCGGCGGAACGCTGGCATGGCCGGGCCTCATTCGCAAACTCGACCGAATCGATCCATCTTACGCCGATTAGCAAAGGAGTCTTGATGTACGACCGTCGCGCGTTTCTTCTTCAAGCGGGCGCAGGGCTCGCACTCGCTTCAACAGCATCCGCCGGGGCGGCGCCGGTCGCGGCGCCCTCGCTCGATGCAGATCAAGCCCTGTCGGCCCTCATGGCGGGGAATGCACGCTTCGTTGCCGACAAGGCCGCCTGTCCGCCGCTGACCGCGCGCCGCCTCGAGCTTGCCGAAGGACAAAGCCCCTTCGCGATCATCGTAAGCTGCTCCGACTCGCGCGTTCCGGTCGAGACCGTGTTCGATCAAATGCCGGGCAATATTTTCGGAATCCGCATCGCCGGGAATTTTATGGACCGCGGCGGCGTCGGGTCGATCGAATACGCGGTTGCGGTGCTCAAGTCGCCGCTCATACTCGTGCTCGGTCACAGCGAATGCGGCGCAGTCAAAGCCGCGCTTGCCTACGCTAAGGACTCGGCGGCGACACAGCCAGGCGACATTCAATATCTCGTCGAGAGCATCGCGCCCGGAATCAAGAACGCGACCAGCTCGCTGCACGCGGCGATCGACGCGAACGTTCGCTTCGAAATGCGCCGCCTTCACTCAATGTCAAGCATCGTCTCGGGCGCCGTCGGCACCGGTAAGGTTAAAATCGCGGGCGGCGTCTACGACCTTCACTCGGGACACGTGACCTTACTTTCCTAGTTCCCTACTTGACCTACGGAGTAAAAGCAATGGCAACACGGATACATTTCGGGTTCGCTGCCGCTGCGATCTTGACGCTCTGCGCATGCGGCGGAGGCGGCTCCTCGAATTCGATCCCCATGACCACCCTTTCCCAAGGTAATCAGGCGAACTCGGCCGCTACGGCAGGGCAGTCGTATGCGTTTCCCGACAGCGCGCCGGCCGGCGTGCGCATCTACGTCCACCTTCCGCTGCGCAACAGCGCCGAGCTGGACCAACTGATCTCGCAACAAAGCACGAAAGACTCTCCGCTTTACCATCAGTGGCTCACGCCCGCTCAATTTCGCGCGCAATACGGGCCGAGCGCGAGCGCTTTGCAAACGGTTGCGACGACCTTGAGGGCGCAAGGATTCAAGACCGCGCTCACCTCGCAAGGCGTCGTCGCCGATGCGCCGCAAGCAACGGTCGAGCGCTTCTTCAACATTCGTTTGAGCAACCGCGCGGCGGCGCTCTCGCGCGGAACGCCCGCAACCTTGCTGCAGGCCGATCGCGCGCCGACGCTCCCGTCGGCCCTTGCCGCCGTGGGCGCGCAGGTCGCGGCCTTCGCCCCGCTCCCGGCCATGCGCCCCAGCTTCATGAAAGTCTCCAGCGTCGCGTTCACAGACAACCGCTATAGCAACGCCGGGCCGTACTGGTTCGACGATCTCAAGCAGGCGTATCAGTATCCATCATACGCGACCGCAAACGGCCGCGGGCGCACGATCGGCATTGTCGCCGCGTGTGATTACCTCGATAGCGATGTCTCACTGTACTTCGCGCATGAAAATCTCACCCCGCCGAGCGTCGCGCGCCGGCCGGTGGACGGCGGAAGTCCGGCTTTCGACATCAACAACGGCGACTGCGACGAGGTCTCCCTCGACGTGCAGCAAGCCGGCGGATCCGCGCCGGGAGCAAAGATCCTCGTGTACGAGGCGCCGGACGCCTCGATCGCGCCGTCATTCCTCGACATGTACACCGCGATCGTCGAAGACAACAAGGCCGACGTGGTGAGCACCTCGTTCGGACTGTGCGAACTCTACTTCTCCGCGGCATATAACGGCGGCGAAGACTTCACGTACCTCTTCAACACGTTCCACGATCTCTATCGCCAAGGCAATGCCCAAGGGATCACGTTCGTGCAATCCTCGGGTGACAACGGTGCGCTCGGATGCACCGACACCACCGGCGCGGTCGCAACGCTCGGCGTGAGCTGGGCTGCTGACGACACCGACGTTACCGGCGTCGGCGGCACGAACCTCGTCACGAGCTACAACAGCAACTCTCTCAAGTCGGCGTACGTTTCCGAAAACGCGTACGACGATCTCTTCTCGCCGAGTTCGGGCGAACCGGCGGGTGAGGTCTGGGGATCGGGCGGCGGCAAGAGCGTCTACTTCCAAAAACCGATCTACCAGTATCTCGTCAATACCGGCGCATCGACGCGCACCGTGCCGGACGTCGCCATGCACATGGGCGGTTGCCCGTACGGCGCCGTGACCCCCTGCGGCGCGGATCGCAGTTCCGACGTGACGGCGCTCGGTGGCGGCTTCTACCTGCTAATCGGAACCAGCGCGTCATCCCCGGAGTTTGCCGGACTGCAAGCGGTGCAAGACCAGCTCCTCGGCAGCCGCACCGGCAACGTCAACTACCTGCTCTACGCACTCGCGGCGCTGGGCTCGGTCGGAAACGGCCCGGTCTTCCACAACAACATCCCGGGCAACAACGGGTATCCGACGCATCCCGGATACAACTACGTCCTCGGGAACGGAACGCCGCGCGGCGCGCAATACGCGTTCGATCCGTTCGGACTGCAAGCCGGGAATCCACAAACGCCGAGCAATCCCTAGGTGTAAACGGGCGCTGTCCTAGACAGCGCCCACTCCCGGGTCGTCCTGGATGCGGCGATGTCGCGATTCTGGGCATTTGGTATCATCCGCGCATGAAGCCCGACGCGGTGGCTCAAGAAGCGTATCTTTACGGTTTTCCGCTGCTGCTCATGGACGCCGCGGCGCGGCGCGCAACCGGCAATCACGGCGCGGGCTTCAACCGGTTCATCCACTGCTTCGATCTGGCGGAAACGTTTTTGCGCGGCGTCACGCTGCCCAGCAAGGATCTCGCGCGCTCGGTCGCGTGGCTCGATTTGCGCGCCGGCCCCGTGACGCTCGAGACGCTCCACACCGATAGCTTCTACGTCATGTCGCTGATCGACGCCTGGACGAATGTTTTCGCCACGCTCGGCACGCGCGCGACGGGAAACCTCGAACATCGATTCGCGATCGCCGGCCCCAATTGGACCGGGCCCCTTCCGCCGAATTGCACGCCGATTTCCGCACCCACGAATCTCATTTGCTTGGTCGCGCAAACGGCCCTCGAAAATCTCTCCCAAACGCAGGGCCTCGCCGCGCTCGCCGAGCGCTACCGGCTCGAGCCGGCCGGCACGGGAACCGCGCGCCTCGAGTCCACTTGCGTGCTGCGCGACATCGACGTACTCGGGGCCGAGGAAGCCTTTGCGCGTATCCGCGAGTTGATGATCGAGAACCCCGGCGCGCGTGCCGACAGCGCGGCGCTGAGCGCACTCGACGCGCTGCGTGGATGCGAGACGCGGGAAGTGACTACGGCTGCCGTCGCGCACGCGCGAAGGCTGATCGACGACGACTCTGAAACGGAGCGGAGCGAATGGTCGGTTGACGCAAACGCGGGCAACTACGGCACGGATTATCTCAAGCGCGCGCGTGCGGCGCGATTCAACTTCCTCGCCAGTGCCGTGCAGGACGTGCTCTTCGCACAAGCGCGCGTCGACGCGCGCCGGCTTCGGCTCCGCGGAAGCAAGCAGTATCTGCTTCATTTCGATCCGTGGGACGAACCGCCGGCCCGAGCGTTTTGGTCGCTGCGGGCGTACGACGAAAAGCGAGGCCTCACGCAGCCCGCGGCCCGAGCGACGATCGATAGCCGGCAGCAACTCGCACGCCGGTCGAATCGTTCGCTCGACATCTATCTAGCCCACGACGAACCGCCCGCCGACGATGCGCGGAACTGGCTCGCCTGCCCACCGGAGGACTACACGCTGGCGCTGCGTCTGTATTGGCCGCAGCCCGCCGCACTAAGCGGCGTCTGGACACCGCCGGCCATCGCCGCGCTCTAACCTGGGAAAGCAAGCCGCCGAGCGCCAATAAGGACCCCAATAGAGGTTGGTAGGCCTTTCGAACCATGCTGAGGGGGAGTGGGCGTGGCGGGATCTAGCCCGGACTTTTTGCGTGCCTACGACGCGCGCGCCGCGCAGGCGCTGCGCCGGATCGACGGCATTGCACGCGGTCTCGCCGGGCCGCTGACCGAGCAGTTCTACGCGTCGCTGGCCCGGTCGAGCCCGATTGCCGAAGTCGTCGCTCGCTTGACCCCTGATGAGTTCGAACGTCTCAAAGCTGCCCAAGTCGAGTACTTGACGATGCTGGTCAGCTCGACGTTGACCTTCTCCACGCACCAGACACAGGCCAGGAGCGCAGGTCGCGCACATGCGCTGGTCGGCGTCGACATTCAGTGGCTGGTTGAGGCGCTCGTGATGTTCCAAAGCGCCGTCGAGGACCATCTGCTCGAGATTCCCGCGCAGGATCGCGAACCGGTGCAGCGCGCGGTGTCGCTGCGCATTCTCGTCGACTTACACGAACAAGTCGCGGGGTACCGCCAGGTGAGCCGCGACCTCACGGCAACGATGGGCCAGATCGATCGCGTCGCGCTCTCGGGGTCCAATCTCTCCGATCTCGTGCACGAGGTCCTCACGATCCTCGCGCCGCTGCCCGGGGAGATCTCCGGCTTTTTTGCGCGCGCGGACGACGAGGGCGAGTTGCAGATCGAAGCGACCTTCGGTGCGGCCGATCGCTACACCGAGGCCATGGCTGCGGGTGAAATTCCGCACATGAGCAGCGATCCGCACGAGCCGTCGGGTCAGGGGCCGAGCGGGCGCGCCTGGCGCAGCGGACATATCGTCGTTTCCGACGCGTGGAAGCTCGAGCCCGACCGCGCGCCGTGGGTGGCTGTCGGCGGCAATCTGGGCTTTCGCTCGAGCGCGGCCGTTCCGCTGGTCGACGAAGTCGGGCGCACGATCGCCATGATCGGCTTGTACAGCGCGTTTCCCGGATACTTTTCGACCGATCGCGTCTCGCGGTTTCTCACGCACATTCGCCATGTGCTCAGCCACGCCGTCGCCGAACGCATACACGCGCCGGTGATATCGATGGCCGACCGTCATGAGTACCGGCGCATGCTCGAGCGGCGCCGAGTGACGCTGCACTACCAGCCGATCATCGATTTGCGTGACGGGTCGCTCACCAAAGTCGAAGCGCTCGCGCGATTGCAAGGAAACGGCGTCGAGACGGTTTTGCCGGGGCGGTTTCTTCCCGCCCTCGGCGACGCGGAGTTACTCGCCCTTTTCGAACAGGTCGTGCGGCAGGCGTGCCGCGATTGCCAGAACCTCGAGCGCGACGGGCTGCGCACGCGGATCGCGATCAACATTCCCGCCGAGGCGCTCGGCGACACCCGCTATCTCAACGTGCTCTTCGGAGCGATCGCCGAACACGAGCTCGCGCCCGAGCGTCTGGCGCTCGAAGTACTCGAGACGCATACCGGGGCCGGCGATGCAGCCCGCCATCGCCACTTCATCGCGCGCCTACGCGAAGCGGGCATTACGATCGAGCAAGACGACCTGGGCAAGGGACACAGCTCGCTCGTCCGGCTCGACCAGTACCCGTTCGACGCGGTGAAGGTCGATCAGGAGCTGATCAGCGGCGCGCTGCGCAATCCTCAGCGCGCGCTCGAGTTCATTCTCTACCTCACGCGTCTGGCCCACGCGCTTGAAACGCCGATAACGGTTGAGGGATTGGAGAACCTCGCCATCCTCGAGGCGGCCGCCGTGCTCGGTGCCGATTGCGGGCAAGGGCACGCCATCGCACGACCGATGCCCGTCTCCGAACTGCGAACGTGGCACGCACAGTACCGCTATCCCGTCCAACCGCTCGCGCCGCACACCGCACTCGGCGCGATGGCCGGCTATCTGCTTTGGGACCTCGAGCGCGCGAACCGCATCGCCGATCATTTCATCGCGGTCAACGAGCTGCACGGCAGCGACATCGACCGGCTGCGGCAGCACGAAGCCTCGACGGCGCCGCAAATCATCGCCACGCTGCGCGATTATTGGCTGGAACGCATCTAGGAACGTACTCTAGCGCGCGAGGAACTTCATAAACGCGGCGCGGGCCTCGTCGGATTGCAACGCGGCCATAAACGCCGCGTTCTCTTCGCTCATCGCGCGGTCGACCAGATCCGCGAAGCGCGCCTTGAGCAGACGTTTGGTCGTCGCCATCGCATTCGGCGGCAGTTCGGCCAGCGCGCCGCACATCATCGCGACGGCGCCGTCGACGTCGGTGTCGTCGGTCACCCGATTCACGAGGCCCAGCTCTTTGGCTTCGTCGGCGCCGAACTGTTCGCCTGAGAGCATCAACCACGATGCGCGCGTACGGCCCGCGATCAACGGGAAGAGAACGCTCGACGCGGCCTCGGGCACCAAGCCGAGCCGCACGAACGGCAGCGCGAACCGCGCCGAGCGTCCCGCGACGACGGCGTCACAGTGCATCAGCATCGTCGTCCCGATCCCGATCGCCACGCCCTTCACGCCGGCAAGCAGCGGTTTGGGAAACGCCACGAGCGCATGCAAAAGCTTGATCACCGGCATATCGGCCGTGGGCGCCACGACGCCGGCAGCGAGAAAGTCGCCGAGGTCGTTTCCCGCGGTGAACGCGTCTCCGCCGAAGATTCCGACGGCCCGCACCGCGTCGTCGCGCGCGGCGTCGTCGAGCGTGTCCACCAAGGCCTGGTACATGGCGACGGTGATCGCGTTCTTCTTCTCGGGCCGGTTGAACCGGATCGAGGCGACCGCGCCGTCTTTGCTGTAGAGGATGTGTTCGCTCATAACCTCAAACCGGAAGTGGCAGCAGCGTGGTTCTCGAGCGCGCGATGACGGCATCAGGAACGAAAAAGTCCGGCATCAGCGGCGAGCTCGGATCGTACGCATAGGACGAAAAATCGGTAACACCTTCGGCGGCCAGCACCTCTTCGTCGATAAAGAAGTTTCCGGTGCACGCTTTGGCCGGCCGGTGCAGAATGGCGATTGCCGCGTCGCCCATGATCTCCGGCTTGCGCGAGACCGCAGCCATCGAATCGCCGCCCAGCAGATTGCGAACCGCGGCCGTGTCGATCGTGGTGAGCGGCCAGAGTGAGTTCACCGCGATCCCTTGCGCGGCGAGCTCCGCCGACATGCCCAAGGTGCACATCGACATTCCGAACTTCGCCATCGTGTAAGCGACGTGGTTCTTGAACCAGCGAGCCTGCATGTCGAGCGGCGGAGCGAGGTTGAGAATATGCGGATTCTCGGCCTTGGCGAGATGCGGGATCGTTGCCTTCGAACACACGAACGTGCCGCGCGCGTTGATCTGATTCATCAGGTCGTAGCGTTTCATGTCGGTCTGCGTCGTCGGCGTGATCGAGATCGCACTCGCATTGTTGATGCACGCGTCGATTCCGCCGAAGCGTTCGACCGTCTTTGCGACGGCTTCCAGCACTTGCTCCTCAAAGCGAATGTCGCATTGCAGCGGTAACGCGGAGCCGCCCGCGTCCTCGATCTCTTGCGCCGCGGTGTGGATCGTTCCGGGCAACTTCGGGTTCGGTTCGACCGTTTTCGCGACGATCGCGA
>DATKPZ010000233.1:0-5174 GCA_035523815.1 Alphaproteobacteria bacterium | reverse complement strand
ACGCTGCGCTCGCCGTCCCGATACGATGCAGCCCCTACCCCGAAACCCGCGTACTCGCCGTTACGCCAGTAGTTTTCGTTGTGCGCGCAGCGATGCGACGGCCGCGCAAAGTTGCTGATCTCATAGTGCTCGTAACCCGCCTTCTCCAGGCGCTCCGCAGCTATCTCGTATAACTCGGCTTCGGCGGCGTCACTCATAAACGCCGCGGGTTCGCGCTCCCGCCAGTCTTCGTATGGGGTACCCTCTTCAACGGTCAATCCGTAGGTCGAGATGTGGTCGACGTCCAAGCCGACGGCGCGCTCGATCGAGTCGCCCCAGCTTCGCGCCGTTTGCCCCGGAACCGCAAAGATCAGGTCGATCGAGATGGAACGAATCTGTGCCTTGCGCGCCAGCGCTACCACGCGCGCAACGTCCTGCGGCGTGTGCTTCCTCCCCAGCGTCGCGATCTCGCTCGGAACGAACGACTGCACGCCGATCGAGACGCGATTGATCCCGCACTGCGCGTACCGTGAAAAGTCATCCTCGCGCACGAGTTCGGGATTCACTTCAATGGTGATCTCCTGTTCGCCGCCGGCCGCCGGGAAGCGCTCGCGCAAGAGCGTCGTGAGCGTCGCGATCTCGTCCGAATCGTATGCGTTGGGCGTACCGCCGCCGTAGAAGATCGTCGACGCCGGCTCCACAGCGGCGCCGGCAATCTCGACGCGCAGCGCGTCGAGATAACTCGTCGCGCGCGAACGCCGCATCGGCCACTTTGCGAAGTCGCAATAGGGGCAAATATACGGACAAAACGGCAGATGAACGTAGACTCCCAGCGGCATGACCGGCCTCAGGGCACGATGGCAAAAATCCCGATTGCCCCTGGTCCCATGTGCGCCGCCACCGTGAGCGAACCCTCATGGATGAGCTCCTGGGCCGGCGGATGTCCGAGTTTCTCTTCCAGCGATTTGCGCGCGCTCTCGAGAATTTGCGGCGACTCGATATGTCCGAACGCAATGCGCGCTTTGGGCGAGCGGTCGATGCCGCGCACAACCGCGTCAACCATGATATCGACCGTTTTGTCGAATGAGAAACTCTGCCCTGCGGGGCCAATCACACCTTGCTCGTTCATCTTGAGCACGAGGCTGACGTTCAGCATCGACCCCAGCGCAACGACGGCTTTGGGTAGACGCCCGCTGCGGCCCAGCGTCGAGAGATCGGGGACGGCAAAGTGTACCGAGTACTTCAGTCCGCGCGGATCGACTTTCTTCGCGATTTCCGCTGCCGATGCTCCGCTCTGCGCAAGCTCGTGACCGTACACCGCCAGCAGCGCCTCAAGGCCCGACGCGCCGCGCGAGTCAACTACGTGCACCTTGTCGCCGAATTCCTTAGCGGCTGCGCTCGCGCGCTCGAAACTTTCCGAGATTTGAGAGGAGAGCGAGATCATCACGGCGTCGTTCCCCGTGCTCACGACTCGCGCAAACGTCTCACGAAACTCTTCTTGGGTCGCTGGTGCAGTCTTTGGGATCTCGCCGGCCTTGAAGCGCCGAAAGAAGGTCGCGCGGTCGATGTCGATTCCGTCGCGAAAGCGCTCCTCGCCGAAGAGTATCCACACCGGCACGATCTCGATGCCGAGGCGCTCTGCCTCACTGCGCGAAAGATCGTTTCCGCTGTCGGTGACAATGGTCGTTGGCACGAATCCCCCTTCTTACGTATCCTGCGCGACCGCGATGCCCACCGCGCCCGGCCCGGCATGCGTCGCAATGACCGGTCCCGCTTCGAGTATCTCGAGCAGGCGCGGTTTCCCCTCACCCAGCCGAATGCGAAGCTGCTCCAAGGCCGCTTGCGCCAGATGCGGCGCGTCGGTATGCATGACTAAAAACCGGCCTTTCGAAACGTCCGTCACGGCCGCCAGAGCAAGGTCGATCATCGCGGATTGCGCGCGCGCGAACGTCCGCACCTGTGCCTCGGCAGAAACCTGACCATCCTTGAGCACGATGACCGGAACGATCTTCATAAGCGTGCCAAGCACTTGCTGGGCCTTTCCTATGCGCCCCGTTCGTTGCAGATGCGAGAGGTCGGAGATGCAGCAATAGATGCGCTGTACCGCGCGCTGGCGATCGAGCTGCGCCAGAAGCTCGTCCCACTGCGCACCCGACGCTATGAGTTCTTGCGCGTGCAACGCCATGATGCCCAGCCCGCCCGCAGCGCTTTCCGAATCATAGACGACGATCTTTGCATCAGGAAACTGCTGGGCCGCCGCCTTCGCGGCATTGATCGTCCCGGAAAGGTGCGACGAGATGGTGAGGCACAGAATCTCGTGCCCAGCCTGCACGAGCGGACGAAAAGCGTCTTCGAACATCTGCGCGGTGGGCTGCGAGGTGGTCGGAAGCGTCTTCTCGCTGCCGAGCATTTCAAAGAACGCACGGCGGCTCAAATCGACGTAATCGCGATAACTGCGATCGCCGAAGACGACGAAGAGGGGAACGATGGTTATCCCGAGGCTTGCCGCGCGTTGCGGTTCGATGTCCGAGGTGCTGTCGGTAACGACGACGATCGACAAAGAAGCCCTTAAGCGCTTTCTACGGTTGTTTCGCGGGTGAGATGCGGGGTTACCATGTCACCGATACGGCCGACGACGTCGTGTTCGAATTCGCTGATCGCGGTGAGAATCGCCCCCCTGATGCCGCGGCGCGACACGCGCCCATGCGTGTAGATGCAGTTCCCGCGCACGCCCAGCAACGGCGCCCCGCCGTAGGTCTCGTAATCGAATCGCCGGCGCAAACCGCGCAGCGACGGGGCCAGCAAAGCCGTCCCGAGCAGATTCATCACGTTGCGGCGCAACAGCGTGTCTTTGATCACCTCGCCCATCGCCGCGACCAACCCCTCACCGGTCTTGAGCACGACGTTGCCGACGAAGCCGTCCGTAACCACCACGTCGGCCACTTTGTGGAACATGTCCTTGCCTTCGATGTTTCCGATGAAATTGATCGGCGCCCGCTCGAGCAACGCGGCGGCTTCGAGCACGAGCGAATTCCCTTTGGTGCGTTCCTCGCCGATCGAGAGCAGCGCGACTTTCGGGCGCTCGATGCCGAGCACCGCCGATGCGTAGGCGGAGCCCATGATGCCGAACTGTTCGAGCCATTCGGCGCGGCAATCGACGTTCGCGCCCGAATCGAGCAGCACGGTCCATCCGCTGACCGCCGGCAACACCGTCGCGATCGCCGGACGCGCGATACCTTCGATCGTGCGCAACTTGATCAACGCAATCGCCAAGAACGCGCCGCTGTTTCCGGCGGACACGACTGCGTCGGCCTCGCCGGCTTTGATGGCGCCGATCGCCATTCCAAGAGAGGTTCGATCGGCACTGCGCAGCGCTTGCGACGCGTGCTGGTCCATGGGTACGGCCTCGGGCGAATGGACGACGGCAATCCGATCCGCGCCCGGTCCGTGCAGCAGTGCGCGCACGCGCGCTTCGTCGCCGTACAGGGTAAGCAACGCTGCCGGCGACTCTTTCGCCGCGAGCAGTGCTCCCGCGACGATCTCGTCCGGCGCGTGATCCCCGCCCATCGCGTCGATGGCGATACGTGGCTTATTCATCGAGTGAAATCCAGTACTCCGCGTTCTTCATTCCGCCGTAGTAGTATTCCACGTCGGTATTCGGGTAGGCGGTCCTCAGCTCTTCGCCCAGACGTTGCGCATCCTTCTCTCGCTGCGAGCCCCCGTAATACAGCGTGACCAAGCCCCCGGTTTCCGCGCCCATCTCCGCAAGCGCCGCGATCGCCGTCTCTCCCAGGGTCGGCGCGGCAACGAGGCGTCCGCCCAGGCTTGCCGCCGGCTTTCCGCGCTCCACGCTCACGCCGCCGACCGTCGAATCCTTGCCCGCGAGAAAGAGCTGCGCGCCGTGCACGGCGCGGGCGGCTGCCAGAATCGCGTCATCGCCAAGCGCGGCATCCCCGGCCGAGCGCATCGCAAAGAGTCCGGCTATGCCCTCGACGATATCCACGGTCGGCAGAACGTGCATCTGCTTGTCGGTCATCGCGCTCAGCTCCCCGGCTGCGAGCACCACGTTCTTGTCGTTCGTGAATAGATAGACCTCACGGCCGAGCGTTTTATTCACGGAGAGCAAGAGATCGCGCACGCTCGGATTACGCTCGCCGTTGATCGTCACTTCGGCGCCAAGCTCGCGAGCGATGCGCTCGAAGCCGGGGCCCGGAACGATGGCGACGATCGAACGCGACACGCCGGGCGGTTCCACGACCAGCAGCTGATGCTGGCGTTCCATGTTGTCGACTTTGACCCGGGTCAGCCGGCCGTGACGTCCGGCGATGTCTTGCACGCGATCGGGATTATCCGTGTGGATGTGCACCTTGATCGTGGGCGGCGCGCCGATGACCAGCAACGATTCTCCACGCGGTTCGAGCAGATGCCGCAGATCGTGCACGCTGCACGTCGCATCTTGAAGCAGAAACTCCGTACAGAACTTGTTTTCGCCGACTGCTTG
The DNA here is from genome assembly GCA_035523815.1 of Alphaproteobacteria bacterium. Taxonomy (GTDB): domain Bacteria; phylum Vulcanimicrobiota; class Vulcanimicrobiia; order Vulcanimicrobiales; family Vulcanimicrobiaceae; genus Aquilonibacter. The sequence goes on along the minus strand of DATKPZ010000233.1, from coordinate 694 downwards.
CGCCGGCGTGAAAACGCTCTGACGCACCGGGCGGCGCGGAAATGCCGTGGTGCGCGAACGCGACTCCGGAAGAAAGCGCAGGATGCCTTCCATAAAATAGACGAAACCGGCGCCGCCTGAATCCACGACGCCGGCCTCCTTGAGCACCGGCAACTGATCGGGGGTGCGCTCGAGCGCCTCGTTCGCCGCCCGAACGATGCCGCCGCCGAGCCGATAAAAGTCGCGTTCGTGCAAGGCGAGCTTGTAGGCGGCCTCCGCGGCGGCTTCGGCCACCGAGAGGATCGTGCCCTCGACCGGCCGCAGCAGCGCCTGTCGCGCAGCGGCGGCTGCCTCGCGCATGGCCGTCGCGAGCACGAAGGTGTCGATTTCGCTGCGGTGGCGGACGTGGTGGGCGAACCCGCGCAGCATCTGGGAGATAATCACGCCCGAGTTGCCCCGCGCGCCCATCAGGCTGCCCTGGGCGGCCGCGGCGGCGACTTCGGCGAGGTTGGCCGTGCTCAGTTTGCCGGCTTCCAGCATGGCCGACCGGACGGTGAGGTACATATTCGTCCCCGTATCCCCGTCGGGGACCGGGAACACGTTGAGGTCATTGAGGACCGCGCGGTACTTCCGTAGGAAGTAGGTCCCGGCCGCGAGGAATTTCGCGTAGCCGCGGCCATCGAGGCTGGTGACGTCCACGGAGGAGCGGTCTGCG
>DATKPZ010000232.1:0-5853 GCA_035523815.1 Alphaproteobacteria bacterium | reverse complement strand
GAAAAACCTCATGCGCATCCTGGCCGCGGTAATGATCGCGGCGTTCTCCGTTGGACCCGTCAGCGCGGCAACGGCCCCGAGCGCAGTTTTCACCGTCGCGCAGAGTGCGCAACCAAGCGGAACCATCAACGGCAAGGTGCTTAACGGCACCGGAGGTCCCCTCGGCGGCGCCCGCGTCGCCATCTCGGGTCCGAAATCCGTGCAGCTCCTCACCAAACCCGACGGCACCTTCAGCGTCAGTCTTCCGCCGGGCGTGTACTCGGTGACGATCTCGGCCTCCGGCTTCCAGTCCACGCGTCAGGACAGCGTTCTGATCTTCTCGGGCGAGAATGTCGCGCTTTCCACGACCCTCGTTCCGGCATCGCTGACGACGATTGCCAGCGTGCGCTCGAGTTCTTCGACCTCGGTCTCCACGTCGGCCGCCTCGTCGACGATTCTCTCGGCGGCGACGATCCAAAATCAGGGCCAGGTTCAGGTCGTCAACGTGCTCGACCAGGTGCCCGGCGTCGAAATCGACCGCGTAAACGGCGGTTCGAACGAGCCCGGTGCAAACACCGCGCTGTCGATTCGCGGTGCACAGCCGTACGAGTCGCAAGTGCTCATCGACGGACATCCGATCAACACGATCGGCAACGGCGCGTTCGGCTTCAACGCGAGCTTCATCAACGCGATTTTGCTGGGCGGCATCGAAGTGAGCAAAGGCCCCGGCAGCCTCCCGAACACCGTTTCGGATGCGGTCGGCGGTACGGTCAACTTCCAGACGCAACCCATTACCGCGAAGTTCACGCCCGCCGTGATGACCCAGCTCGACTCGTACGGCGGCTGGACGTACGGGGCGCGCGTCTCCGATACGATCGGCAAGTGGGGCTTCCTCGCCGCCGTCGCGCGCGAAACGACGCCGGGCTACATGGCTCCGCAGCAGATCTTCGGCTTCGGCCGCGCGAGCTTTTTCTCGCCGTACACCTCACCGACGATTCCCGAAACGGGCAACGGTCAAGCCTACCCGTCAGGCACCTCGTATACCGGCGTGCTGAACTACCAGTACCTGGCCACGTCGGATTTTCAGAACAACGGGCAGCTCTTCAAGCTTGCCTACAACTTCTCGCCGGTCACGTCGATTACGCTCAGCAGCTTCGCTACCCAGACGTGGCTCGATGAAACGGGCAACAACGTCGGCTGGATCTACGCGAAAATCGCTCCCTGCATCGACACCTACGACGCGATCGTGCCGGCCAGTTGCGGAACGGGACCGAACTACAACTACAACTATACCAACCAGAAATACCTGGGCTACGTCGGCCAAACGGTGCCGATCAATCTCTACGCCGGCTACCCGAACACGACCGAAACCGACAACGAGCCGATCTTTACGGCGGACCTGCGCACCGTCATCGGCCCAGGTACGTTCCTCGCGCGCTTCTACGGCGGCAGCATCACGCGCGACATCATTCAGAACACCGACACGGGCGCGATTGGTCCGTGCTACTCGCCGTCCTGCTTGTGGGTCGGCAGCAGCCCAGCCATGTCGACCGACGCCGGAAACAACTATGCCGACGACAACGGCTATGCCGGCGAGCCGTATTACGAGCTCACGACCGACACGCTCCACGGCTTCGACGCGCAGTATTCGCTCCAACTCGGCGATCGCGGCTTGATGACGTTCGGCTTCGATACGCACAGCGATAGCTACAACTACACGGAAGCCTACTCGAGCGGTTGGTACTGGTATGGATCCGGAACCGCCGCCGATCCATATGGCGGGTGCGGTTACCCCGGCCAAACGGGGGCGCAGATCTTCGACTGCGCGTACTCGGTTGCGTATTACCCGCAGCCGCACGTCGTCGTCCGCAGTACGACCGAAAATCTGCGCGGCAACTACGAGATCGCGCCGAAGCTCCAGCTCGAGTTCGGCGGCTACCTTTCGAACACGACCTTCGTCGGTTCGCGCTTCGATCCGCGCGGCGGACTTACGTGGCGGCCCGATTCGAAGGTCAGCGTGCGCGTCTCCGCGGGCAGCGCGTACTCCACGCCGTATCAGGGCGTGATCAATCCCACCTCCAATATCTGCGCCAAGAATACGTTCTGCCCCGCATCGCAGTTTCAAGCGGAAACATCGATGGGCTACGACATCGGCGCCGATTACAAATATACGCGGGATAGCATCGTCTCCGCCGACTTCTACCAAACGACGATCTACAATCGCTACGCGACGATCACGTCCGCGCAGAGCGGCGAGTTCGAGGGAACGCCATATACGAGCGTGATCATGCCCGCATCGCAAGGCCAGCTCTTCAACGAGGGGTTCGAGCTCAACGTGCTGCATCAGCCGCATGTAGGCTTCGGTTACCACGTTGCGCTCGATTTGCTCCGCGACTACGCCTACGGCCAAAATCCCGTGGCGTTGACGGCCGGTGGGGAGTTCTACACCGGACCGCTGCCGGACAACGGCGTGCAGTTGCCGGAGTATCCGTTCAGCAAGATGCGCGTCGATCTCTCGTATGCGTTCGAGAACGGCGCGAACCTCCGTCTCAGCTCGACCTCGTATGGTGCGAACAATTCGTTCGGACGCTCAGGCTTCACGCTGCTCGACGGCGCTCTCGTTCTGCCCGTGAAGCAGCTGCGGGTCACGCTCGGCGCGACGAATATCCTTGGGTTGGATAACTACGCGACGGGCGGCCTGTACTATGGCGGGTACACGTACAAGGCGCTTCCGGGTAGCACGGATTCCAGCGGGAATCCGATCCTCTTCGGCCCGACGAACTACGAATACGCGACGCCCCGTACGGTCTATCTCCAGTTCAGCACGGCGATCGGTCACTGACCACCGCGCGCTTCGTTATTCCTCGGCGCTCGTACGTGAGAGTTCCAAGATGATCTTCCATTCGTGCGGCATGACCGGCTGCACGGAGAGGCGCTGACCTCGCTTGAGGAGAGCCATGCCGACCAGGCGCGGCTCCGCGCGCACGCGAGCGAGCGTGACCGGATGCGCCAGCGGCTCGACGTATTCGACGTCGACGTTCATCCACAGGGGTTTGGCGGGCGTGCTTTTCGGATCGTAATATTCGCCGCCGCGCTTGAAAGCGGTTTCGTCGGGGTATGCAGTGCGCACGACCTTGACGACGCCAACCGCCGCCGGCTCCGCGATGCTGGAATGATAGAAGAGCCCAAGATCACCCACCGCCATCTCCATCATGTTGTTGCGCGCCTGGTAATTTCGCACGCCGCTCCACGGGGTCGTGCGATCTTTCTTCAGTTGCTCGAAACTGTAGGCGTGTGGCTCGCTTTTGAACAGCCAGTAGCGGGACATGGGCGTTACCTCTGGGAAAAGCGCACGTAATGCTCCGGTCCGTTGTCGCGTTCGTGCTTGCTGCCGTTGCACTCCTCGTTACCTTCGCTCTCCCCGCCAAAGCCGCTTCGCCGCAACCTTGGATCGTGCTGAGCGACTTGCACTTCGATCCGTTCACGCAACCGCGCATCGTCGACCGTTTGGCGGCCGCGCCCCCCGACCGTTGGCGCGCGATCTTTGAAGCCTCGGAAGCCGATGGTCCGTCCGGCCGCGGAAGCGATACCAACGATACGCTCCTGGAGTTGACGCTCGACGGAGCGCGCAACGCCGTGCCCGATCCGCGCGTCGTGATCGTTGCGGGCGACTTCTTAGCGCACGACTTCCACGCAAAGTTTCTGCGTACGGCCAAAGTGCACGACGATGCAGCCTACGACGCCTTCGTCGATAAGACGATCGCCTTTTTGGCATGGGAGCTGCAGGCGGCGTTTCCGCGAGCGCGGTTCTTGCCGGTGGTGGGCAACGCCGACAGCTACTGCGGCGATTATCAAGGCACGCCGCACGCCGCGTTCCTCGCGCACATGGCGGCCGCGTGGGCTGCCTCGATCGGCGTCACGGATCCGAACGCATTCATCGCCCAGTTCTCAACCGGCGGTTACTACACGGCGCCCCTGCCGATCGACCGCGCCCAGGCGATCGTGCTCAACGACGTCTTCTGGTCGGCGAAGTACAAAAATGCATGCGGCGATCCGAAAGCCGATCCGGGCGGCGACGAACTCACGTGGCTGCAGACGGTGGAGGCCGCGTTGCCGACGGGCACGCCGGTATGGGTCATCGCGCACATCCCGCCCGGCATCGACGTCTACGCAACGCTGCATGCGCCCCCGGGTTCCCCCGCGGTGCCTTTCCTTCTCGACCATTTCAACGGGGCGTTCCTCACCGCGCTCGATTCGGGCTCGACCGTCGTGATGTCGATCGCCGGTCACACGCACATGGATAGCTTCCGCGCGATCGGCCCCGATCCGAGCACGATCCGCGCGCCGATGCTGGTCGTTCCCGCCGTGAGTCCGATCTTTGGGAATGCCCCGTCATTCACGGTTCTGGACGTCGATTCGGGCACGGCGCAAGTCGACGATACGCAAGTGTTCATTTTGGCGAAGACGCGCAACGAGTGGGCGTGGCGCCGCGAGTACGACTTCGATTCCATTTACGGTCGCGGCGCAATCGACGCCGCGCGCCTGTGGAGCGTGCAGCAGGCGATCTTCGGGGACGAGCGCGTGCGCCGGCGCTTCGAAGAATTCTATCAAGGCGGCGACGGAATCGCGCCGATCACGGATTCCACCTGGCGATCCTATTGGTGCGCGAACGTGGCGCTGACCGTTACCGAGTACACCGCCTGCGCCATGCCGCAGATCGAGCAGGATCTCTCGCCCCATCCCTCGCCGCCGCCGACGCCCTCCCCAGCGCCGGCAACGCCGTCACCGATGCCGTCGGCAACGCCGTCGCCGTGATCCATCTTGCGCTGGCGCTCGTGATGCAGCGCTGGCTCGTGGTCAATGACGTCCATCTCGATCCGTTCTCCAAGTCCGCCGTCGTGTATGGAGCCGACACGAGCCCATCACTCTGGCGGTCGGCCGTGCGCGCGATGCGCGCCGACGTGCCGGATGCTCGCGTCGTGATCCTCGGCGGCGACGAGCTTGCACACCACTTTCGAGGGCTTGCACGCGCGGCCGGCCGGGATCCCGTCGCGAGCGCGCTTGCAACCGAAGAGACCGTCGCCCACGATCTCGGCGATGCTTTTCCCCGCGCGCAGTTTCTGGTCGCGCTGGGAAACAACGACGATCCGTGCGGAGATTACCGCAGCGAAGTCTCGGGTCCATATCAGGAGCGCCTTGGCAGGATTTGGGCTCCGCTGGTCGATCGCAACGGCGCGGCGCCGGATTTCTCGCGTGAGTTTTTACAAGGCGGCTACTACACGGCACGGCTGCCGATCCGCAGCGGCCGCGCGATCGTGCTCAACAGCGTCCTTTGGTCGTTCGTGTACGCCGGCGGCTGTCTTTCGAAGCCGCACGATCCGGGCGCGGCGGAACTCACATGGCTGCAAAGCCGCCTCGCGGCACTGCCGCGCGATACGAACGCGATGATCGTCATGCACATCCCACCCGGGTACGACCCGCAGAGCACCACGGCCGTGCATCGCTTCGTGGCCGTGCCGTTTCTCGGGCGCGCGAGCAACGCCGCGCTGCTGCGTATCTTCGCCGCCAATGCGCGCGCTCTCCGGTTTATCGTCGCGGCGCATACCCATCGGTACGATTTTCGCGTGGCCGGCGGCGTGCCGATGCTGATCGCGTCGTCGATCTCGCCGATTTACCGCAACAATCCGGCGTTCTACGTGCTCGACGTTGACGAGAACGGCGTGCTGCACGACGTCCAGCCGTACGTCTACGACCCCGGAGCCGATACCTGGAATCGCGCACCAAGCTTCGATGCGACGTACGGCGTTCGCGCCCTCACCCGCGACTCGCTCGCGGCCGTCTCCGCGAACCTTCGCGAGGATCCGAGCTTGCGTG
>DATKPZ010000231.1:0-7616 GCA_035523815.1 Alphaproteobacteria bacterium | reverse complement strand
GAACTGCGTCAGAAATTCATCGACCAAACGGTGCCGCAGGCGCAGCAGCTCGGTCTGCGGATTCCCGATCCCGATCTGCGCTGGAACGAGCAAACCCAGCACTACGACATCGGCGCGATCGAGTGGGATGAGTTCTACCGCGTAATCAAGGGCGAAGGTCCGTGCAATCGCGAGCGCCTGCAGGCGCGCATCGATGCGTGGAACGACGGTGCGTGGGTGCGCGATGCGGCACTCGCTTACGCGGGCAAACATGCGTCCAAAGAAACGAGCGCCGCGTGAGCAAAACGTGGCCCCTCTGGGAGATCTTCGTGCGCAGCGAAAACGGGCTGGCGCACAAGCACGTGGGGAGCTTGCACGCGGCTGACGCCGAGATGGCGGTGCACAACGCCCGTGACCTGTACACCCGCCGCAACGAGGGCGTGAGCATTTGGGTGGTCCGCTCGAGCGACATCGTCGCAACCGACCCCTCGCAAAGCGAAGCGCTCTTCGAGCCCTCCGAGGACAAGGCGTACCGGCACGCGACGTTTTATCACGTGCCCGAAGGCGTCAAGCATCTATGAGTGATGACGTATGCGTCGAATATCTGTTGCGCTTGGGCGACAGCGCGCTCGTGCTCGCACAGCGCACCAGCGCATGGGTCGCGCATGCGCCGGTCATGGAAGAAGACGTCGCCCTGGCCAACGTCGCGCTGGACCTCTTCGGTCAAGCCAAACTGTGGCTCGACTATGCCGGCGAGCTCGAAGGCGCGGCCCGGGACGCCGACGCGTTCGCCTTTCACCGCGATGCCGGCGCATATCGGAACGTGTTGCTCGTCGAGCAGCCCAACGGGAATTTCGCCGATACCGTCGTGCGCGGGTACTTCTACGATGTGTGGGCGCACCTGCAGCTCGGCGCGCTGACTCGCTCGAGCGACGAGCGGATCGCGGCAATCGCCGCGAAAGCCGCCAAGGAGAACGCCTATCATCTGCAACGCAGTGCGGACTGGCTCGTGCGCTTAGGCGACGGCACCGAGCTCAGTCACCAGCGCGCTGCGAGCGCGGTCGACGAGTTGTGGCGTTTCACCGGCGAGCTCTTTTTGAGCGACGAGATCGACGCCGCAATGGTCGAGCGGGGCGCCGGCGTCGATCCCGCAGCGTTGCGCGAACCGTGGCTGGAGCGCGTGGGAGCGGACCTAAAAATCGCGACGCTCGCGCAACCATCCGACGGTTGGATGCAGCGCGGCGGCAAGCAGGGCCGTCACGGTGAAGCGCTCAGCTATATGCTGGCCGAGATGCAGATCTTGCCGCGCAGCTATCCCGGAGCCCAGTGGTGACGCAGCTTTGGCAGTGGCTCGACGAGGTCCCGGATCCGGAGTTGCCCTCGGTGAGCATCACCGATTTGGGGATCGTGCGCGACGTGCGCCGGGAAGGCGATGAAGTGATCGTCGCGCTGACGCCGACGTATTCAGGCTGTCCCGCGACCGCGGTGATCGAAGCCGACGTGATGCGCGCCCTTCACGAGCACGGCGTCGAACGCGTTCGCATCGAGCGCCGCCTTGCGCCCGCGTGGACGACGGATTGGATCACGCCGCGCGGCCGCGCGCGCTTGCACGAGCACGGCATCGTACCGCCCGGATCGAACCTCGCCGGCGGGCCGATCGTCACCGCGATCGTGCGCTGCCCACGCTGTTCCTCATCGAACACCAGCGAGATCAGCCGCTTCGGATCGACGCCGTGCAAGGCGTTGTACCGCTGCGAGGCGTGCCGCGAACCCTTCGATTACGTGAAGCCGCACTAGCATGGAATTCTACAGGCTTCCCATTCGCCACGTGCGCAAGGACACGCGCGACGCGGTCGTCGTCGAGTTCGGCGTTCCCGAGAACCTGCGTGAAGCGTTTGCCTTCACGCAAGGCCAGTATCTCACGCTGCGCACCGCGATCGACGGCGCGGAGCAGCGCCGCTCGTATTCGATCTGTGCGAGCCCGCACTCGGGGCGTCTGCGCGTCGCGATCAAGCGCGTCGACGACGGCGTCTTTTCGAGTTGGGCGCACGGGGCGCTGCGCGAAGGGGATGAGCTCGAGGTGGCCTCGCCGGCCGGGCGGTTCTTCGTACCGCTCGACCCGGGCGCCGCGCGATCCTATCTCGCCTTTGCCGCGGGCAGCGGCATCACGCCGGTGATCTCGCTGATCGAGACGACGCTCGAGCTCGAGCCCAAGAGCACGTTCACGCTCGTCTACGGGAATCGCTCGGCGTCGTCGACGATGTTCCGCGAAGAGCTGCAGAATCTGAAGGATCGGCATATGGAGCGGCTTGCGCTGATCTTTGTCACCAGCCGTGAGCGACAGGAGATCGATGCGTTCAATGGGCGGATCGATCGCGACCGCGTTCTCCAGTTGTGCAACGGGTGGATCGATCTCGATGCCACCGACTACGCGTTCATCTGCGGGCCGCAGTCGATGATGGACGGTGTCGGCGCCGCACTGGATGAGCGTGGATTCCCGCGCGAGCGAACGGTGGTCGAGCGTTTCGTCACCGACGGCACCGTTGCGCGCGAACGCCGCGAGCGCGCGCGCTCGCAGCCCGAGCGGATCGCGCACGCCAGTGTCATCCTGGACGGCACGGTGCGCACCTTTGAAATTCGCAAGGACACGGAATCGGTGCTCGAAGCGGGACTGCGGCAAGGGATCGACCTGCCCTTCTCGTGCAAGGGCGGCGTCTGTTCCACCTGTCGCGCGCAGCTGACCGCGGGAGAAGTGGATATGGACGTGCATTTTGCGTTGGAGGACTATGAAGTGCGTAGCGGGGTCGTGCTGATGTGTCAGAGCCATCCGGTCACCGACGAACTTGCGCTCGACGTCGACGCGATCGCGGCGCAGCTCGTATGAGCGGCGTGCTGGTGAGCCGCGACGGCGGCATTTTGCGCATCACGCTCGACCGCCCCGAAAAACTCAATGCGATCGACGGGGCGATGGCGAGCAAGGCGCGCGAGGCCTTTGAAGAGGCTGCGCAGGTAGACGGCGTGCGGGTCGTGGTGCTGACCGGGAACGGGCGCGCGTTCTGCGCGGGTCAAGACCTGGCCGATCCGGCCGTCGCGCCGGGTGCCGACCTCGGCGCAACGATCGAGCAGCATTACAATCCGCTGATCCGTGCGATGCGTGCGCTGCCCAAACCGATCGTCGCGCGGGTCAACGGCGTCGCGGCCGGGGCGGGCGCGAATCTCGCGTTCGCCGCCGATATGATCGTCGCGGCGCGCTCGGCTTCGTTCATCGAGTCGTTTTCGCGCGTCGGCCTCCTCCCGGACTCGGGTGGCACGTGGATGCTGCCGCGGCTGTTCGGACACGCGCGCGCGGTTGGCCTTGCGATGCTGGGCGAACGCGTCAGCGCCGAGCAAGCCCACGCGTGGGGGGCGATCTGGCAAGTCGTCGATGACGCCGCGCTGGATGACGCGTGCGACACGCTCGCGGCGACGCTTGCGCAAGCGCCCACGCGCGCGCTCGGCGCGATCAAGCTGGCTTTGGACGCGGGCGCAGCCTCGACGTTCGATGCGGCGCTGGCTCGCGAGTGCGAGCTGCAGCGTCTGCTCGGCGCGACGCGCGACTACCGCGAAGGCGTTGAAGCGTTTGCTGCCAAACGCAAGCCCGAGTTCGAAGGGCGCTGATCGAACGATGATCGACGAAGCTCAGACCCTGGCCGAGCGCTGCGCGCAGGCGATGTACGCGCGGGATCGCGCTTCGCAGAGCGCCGGGATGATCATCGACGCGGTCGCACCGGGGTACGCGAAGGTTTCGATGACGCTCGTGCCCGAGATGATCAACGGCCATCACACGGCGCACGGCGGGGCGATCTTCGCGCTGGCCGACAGCGCGTTCGCCTTCGCGTGCAACTCCCGCAACGTCGCCTCGGTGGCGCAGCATTGTTCGATCACCTACGTGAGCGCGGGTCGCGAGGGCGAGCGGCTGGTGGTGGAGTGCCGCGAGACGAACCTGACCGGGCGCTTCGGCATCTACGATGCCACGGTAACCGGCGGCGACGGACGTGTCGTGGCGCTCTTTCGCGGCTATTCGGCCGCGGTACGTGGAAACGTTATCGACGGAAAGGAACCTTGGTGAACGGGAACGCGGCTTTTATTTGCGACGGGGTGCGTACGCCGATCGGGCGCTACGGCGGCAGCCTCGCATCCGTGCGGACCGACGACCTCGGCGCGCTGCCGATCGCGGCGCTGCTTGCGCGCAATCCGTTGCTCGACCCCTCCGCCGTCGACGACGTGTTCTACGGCTGCGCGAACCAAGCCGGGGAAGACAATCGCAACGTCGCGCGCATGGCGGCGTTGCTGGCGGGACTGCCCGAGCGCGTGCCCGGCGCCACGATCAATAGGTTGTGCGGCTCGGGACTCGACGCGGTGGCGAGCGCCGCGCGCGCGATCGCCGCGGGTGATATCGATCTGGCAATCGCGGGCGGCGTGGAAAGCATGACGCGCGCACCCTTTGTCATGCCCAAACCCGCAGCAGCTTTCTCGCGCGAGAACGCGGTTTTCGACACGACGATCGGCTGGCGCTTCGTCAACCCGCGCATGAAGGAGCACTTCGGCATCGACAGCATGCCGGAGACGGGCGAGAACGTCGCGGCGGAGTTCAACGTCAGCCGCGCCGATCAAGATGCCTTCGCCTTTCGCTCCCAGCAGCGCGCCGCTGCCGCGATGGCTTCGGGCAGACTTGCGCGCGAGATCGTGCCGGTCGAGGTGCGTCAAGGCAAGGCGACGGCGAGCGTGGATCGCGACGAACATCCGCGCGAAACCTCGCTCGAGAAACTCGCGGCGCTGCCGACGCCGTTCCGTAAAGACGGGACGGTGACGGCCGGGAATTCTTCCGGCGTCAACGACGGCGCCGCGGCGCTCATCGTCGCATCGGAACATGCGGTCGAGCGATTTGGGCTCAAACCGCGCGCGCGTGTGATCGCCGCGGCGACCGCCGGCGTCGCGCCGCGGATCATGGGGATCGGTCCGATCTTTGCCACGCGGAAACTTCTGGCGCGCACCGGACTCTCGCTGGCCGATTTCGACGTGATCGAGCTCAACGAGGCCTTCGCGTCGCAGGCGCTTGCGACCATGCGCGAACTCGGGCTTCGTGACGACGCCGAAAACGTCAATCCGAACGGCGGCGCGATCGCGCTCGGACATCCGCTCGGCATGAGCGGTGCGCGCCTGGCGCTCACCGCCTCGGTCGAACTCGTCGAACGCGGTGCGAGGCGCGCGCTTTGCACGATGTGCATCGGCGTCGGCCAAGGGATTGCGCTCGCGATGGAGCGAGTGTGAGCCTCGCGGAGCTCGAGCCGATCGAACGCGCGAGCCGCGACGAACTCGCGGCTCTGCAGCTCGAGCGCCTGCGCGACGCGCTGCGGCGCGTCTACGAGCGCGTCCCGTTTTATCGTGAAGCCTTCGATCGCGCCGGCGCCCACCCCGATGACGTGCGGGAGTTGGGCGACCTCGCGCGCTTTCCGTTCCTCGAGAAGCGGCACTTCCGCGAACAGTATCCGTTCGGACTCTTCGCCGTGCCGCGCGAGCAGACGGTTCGTTTGCACGCATCGAGCGGCACGACCGGGAAGCCGACGGTCGTCGGCTACACGCAAGGCGATATCGATGCGTGGAGCAACCTCATGGCGCGCTCGATTCGCGCGGCCGGCGGGCGTCCCGGTGACATCGTCCACGTGTCGTACGGATACGGACTCTTTACCGGGGGGTTAGGCGCGCACTACGGCGCCGAGCGGCTCGGCTGCACGGTGATTCCGATGTCCGGCGGACAAACCGAAAAGCAAGTACAGCTCATCACCGATTTACGTCCGCGCATCATCATGGTCACCCCCAGCTATATGCTCGCGATCGCCGAAGAGATGGACCGGCAAGGCTTGGATCCGCGCGCCTGCAGCCTCGAAATCGGGATCTTCGGCGCCGAACCGTGGAGCGATCAGATGCGCGCTCAGATCGAATCGATTCTGGACATCGACGCCGTCGACATTTACGGACTCTCCGAGATCATGGGGCCGGGCGTCGCCGTGGAATGTCTCGAAACCAAAGACGGGCTCACGCTCTGGGAAGACCACTTCTATCCCGAGATCATCGATCCCGAAACCGGTGCGGTACTGCCCGAAGGCGCGTTCGGCGAGCTGGTGCTGACCACGCTGACCAAAGAGGCGCTGCCGGCGATTCGCTACCGGACGCGCGATCTCACGCGCCTGTTGCCGGGAACCGCGCGGCCGATGCGGCGCCTGCAGCGCATCACCGGCCGTTCGGACGACATGCTCATCGTGCGCGGCGTGAACGTGTTTCCATCGCAGATCGAGGAGCTGATCGTGCGCGACGAACGGCTTGCTCCGCATTACCAAATTCACCTTACGCGCAGCGGTTCGCTCGACGAAGTCGCGTTGCACGTCGAGACGCAGGCGGGCGTAGAGGAGAGCGATCGCTTCGACTGCGCAAGCTCACTCGCAGCCACGATCAAGAGCTACGCCGGCGTCACGATGCACGTGGAGGTCGTTGCGCCCGGCGCGATTCCGCGCTCGCAAGGCAAAGCCGTTCGCGTGGTCGATCGGCGCAAAGGTTAGCGCACGATGATCCGTGCTTTGGCCTGCCTTGCTTTTGGCTGCATCGTGATGGCCGGGTGCGGAGGCGAGCCTTCATATTCAACTCCCGGGACATTGTACGTAGAGTTTTGGAGCGCCCAAAAACCACCGGATCGCGCGCCAAACGAAACGACGTTGATCCGCGCCGGCCGAGTTGCCGGCAGTGAGCCCATTGCCTATGCTGTCGCGCGGGACCGTCCCGATCGATCGTTTGCGGCGCACGATACGAGCGCTTGCGACCGCTACAGCTACAAGTTGTCCCCGGATGGCCTGATGGCGCTGTGCGTGTCGCCGCGCGCAGGGCGCTTGCGTTTGTTTGAGGTCGCGTCGCCAAATACCGGCACGACTATCGCGTCGCAATTCGAGAACAACGCTGACGATTCATCGTTCGCGTGGCTGAGCAATGATCGCTTTGCGGCGCTGATGCTCGATAAATCTTGCCCGCACTCACGCTTGTACGATTTTTTCCCGACCCGCGTCGTGCTTTTCGACCGCTCGGGTCGCCGCCTCTCGGCCGGTCCATGTGCCTTTGGTATCGTTGCCGGGGGGAATCGCGTTGCGCTATTGGGCGAGTTGCCCAACGGCCTCGTGTGGCGCATCCGGGAATGGCTTGCCGACGATTCCCGATACTTCAACGATGGGTATGACGTGGCGCATCATGCCTGGTCGGTAGACGGAGGGCGAACGTGGCACGACGGTGAGCCGCTTGCATTCGATGGCAACGATCGGTTGCTTTACGCCACCGCGTTTGGAAGAGATGTACGGTCGGAAGGCGGGCAGATTGCGTTTAGAAATGTCGCGCGGATTCAATGGTCTCGCTAATGTTCTTCAAGCGACAACCGCGGTACGCGAACGTTGGGGGCTGGATAAAAGCCGTCACGGTTGATGCTCGGGAAATCGATGCCGGCCTCCACGAGCGCTTTGACCGCGACGCTCGCGATCGTTATGGCCAATCGCGCCGCGATGCAAGCGTGCGGACCGGCGCCGAACGTTAGCGTGCGGCCCTGGGCCCCGGGGTCGGTG
>DATKPZ010000230.1:0-4104 GCA_035523815.1 Alphaproteobacteria bacterium | reverse complement strand
GCGGTGTCTTTGACGGCGACAGCTTCGACCTCGGGCCGCGACGCGAAGAAACGCCGGCACTGCTCGAGCGCAACCGGATGCGACTCGACGCGGCGGATGCCGCTTAACGTGGCTCCTTCAACGCCGATGAGCGTCTGCACGATGCGGTGCACGGTTTCGTCGACGATGCGAACGCGCGGATGCGTGTAGAGCAGATCGTACGCGCGGGTCACCGGACCATGAATGCTGTTCTCGCAGGGCAAGAGGCCCATCGGAATCGAGCCGTCGTCCACCGCCTCGACCAGCGCATCGAAGGTCGGGTATCCGCGCGCTTCGATCTCGCCAAACAGCCCCGCCGCCGCCTCCTCGCTGAAGGCGCCGGGTTCACCCTGAAATCCGACGATCATCGATCTCTTGCTCGAGCTGCGCAAGGGCATTCCCGATCGCGGCGGCGTTTGCCGCAAAAATCGGTTCCCACATGTCGCGGGGTGACTGAGCGATTCGCAGCAGTTCCTGTGCGACCGGTCCGCACAGTGCACTGACCGTGCGTCCGTCCAGGCTCGTACCCAAACCTTCGATGCAGCGCTCAAATGCATACGCGATAAGCTGCGGAAGGTGGGAGGTCAGCGCCACGATGCGATCGTGCTCTCCCGCGTCCACCCCGCAGGGATAGGCCCCCAGCCGATCGATGAACCCGCGCGCGGCTTGGGTGCGCGCCTCGTCGCGCGTCGAAACGTAGCACCACCAGCGGCGCTCGAAAAGATCGCCGCGCGCCGCGGTCGGGCCGCTCTTCTCGCTTCCGGCCATCGGGTGCGTCGGGACGAAGGCGTCGATCTCCCTGCCGGCGTCTGCGACCGGCGATTTCACCGATGCGACGTCGATCACGACTTGCTCGGGCCGAAACGTTCGTTCCCGCAACTCACGAATTTCTTCGATCGTCACGTCGAGCGGCAGCGCAAGAACGATCACATCGCAGGTTGCGTAGATCTCGTTGCGCGTTGCCGTATCGTCGATGGCGCCGCGCACGACGGCGAATCGCAACGCGCCGGTATCGCGGTCGAAGCCGACGACGGTATCGCCGCGTTCGCGACACGCGAAGCCGATCGACGAACCGATCAGCCCCGTGCCGATGATGCCGACGCGCACGCTACCGCTTTGGGGAGCGCGCGAGGTCGGGACGCAGCAGCACCGCTCCGTCGAGATACACGTGCTCGATCGCTTCCAGCGAGCGCATCGTGTTCACGTGCATGAGCACGCGGATCACCCGTTCCAGCGAGCCGGGCACGTCGATCTCGCAGAAGTGCAACATCGGCACGTGCGTCCAGCCCATCTCGCGCGCGCCGAGCGCCGGAAACACGGCGTGCAAGTCGGGCGTAAGACTGAAGAGAACCGACGCAATGTCGTCGATCTCGACCCCGTTGCGTTCGATCATCGCGCTCAGGAGCCGCTTCGTGGCCTCAACGATTGCCGCGGTCTCGTCGCGTTCGACCGTGATCGCGCCGCGAATCCCGCGAACCTTGCAGCCGCGCCACTCCGGGTCACTCATACGCGAACCTGCGGCTGGGACCAGATGTCGATCTGCTCGAGGTCGCGCATGATCGCGCCGAAGTCGTCAAACGTGAGCGCCTGCTCCTTATCGCTCTTGGCTTCGGGCGGATTGGGGTGCACCTCGATGAGCAGCCCGTGCGCGCCGACCGCTTTGGCCGCGCGGCAGAGCGGGCGCACCCAGCGCCGCACGCCGACGCCGTGGCTCGGATCGACCCATACCGGCAGGTGCGAACGCTCGCGCAGCACCGGCACGGCCGAAAGATCCAGCGTGTTGCGCGTCGCGGTCTCGTAGGTGCGAATCCCGCGTTCGCAGAGAATCACGTTGGGATTTCCTTCGGAGAGAATGTACTCAGCGGCGGCGAGCAACTCATCGACCGTTGCCGCGAGTCCGCGTTTGAGGAGCACCGGACGTCCGCAGCGCCCCACCGCTTTGAGCAGATCGAAGTTCTGCATGTTGCGCGCACCGATTTGCAAGATGTCGATCTGCGCGGCCATCCGCTCGACTTGGTCGATCGTCATCACCTCGCTGACCGTGGGCAAGCCGCTCGCGCGCCCCGCCTCAGCTAACAGCGACACGCCCTCCCAGCCCAAACCTTGAAAGGCATACGGGCTGGTGCGCGGCTTGAACGCGCCCCCGCGCAACATCACGGCGCCGTTCGCCGCGACCGCTCGCGCGGTAGCGAGAATCTGCTCGCGCGATTCTACCGAACACGGGCCCGCCACGATGGTGAACTCGCCGTCGCCGACGCGCACGCCGCCGATCTGCAGCGTCGTCCCCGGCGGATTGGCAGCGCGCGACACGCGCGGAAAGGGCGAATCGGCAATCGGCGCCGGCGGCGCGATTTCGCGCACCAGTTCGACCAACGCCTTCGGCGGATCGTCGTTGCGCCCGATCGGCTCCCCGACGTGCGCGTCGTAGCTTCCCAGCACGGTCAACGTCTTGCACGCGTTTTTCAGCTCGGCCAACGCCGCCGCGACGTTTTCGTCATCGAGGTCGCCGTCGAAGTCGACGTAGAAGACTCGCTCGGTGCCGTAGCCCAAATGCGGCTTGGACTCGAGCTTGTCGCCGTTGATGTTCCGCCCGGCGAGAATAGCCAGGGCGCCGGCGAGCGACCCGGTGCGTTCTTCGACGGAAAAAATCAGCGAGGTCTTGCGCCGCAAGCTCTTCGCGAGGGCAAGCACGGGATTCGACGCGGCATTATGACGTGGCCGCACGATCAGAAAGCGTGAGTAGGTTCGCGGATCGTCGCTGCAGTGCGTCGCGAGTTCAATCAAGTCGTAGATCGAGGCGGCGGCCGGCGAAGCCAGCGCCGCGATCGCCGGATTGCCGCCGCGTGCAACCTCGCGCGCCGCGACGCCGGTATCTTCACAGGGAATCGCTCGGGCGTGATCCAGCCCCGCAAGAAAGGCGCCGCACTCCGCGAGCACCAGCGGATGCGCGAGCACTTCGCGAACATCGCGCAGCTCTGCGCCGCGCACGCCGAGGAGCCGATGATCGGTGCGCCACTGAATCTCGGCAACCGGCACCAAGTCGAACTCGGCCAGCAGGTCGTACCCCTCGCGCACCGTTCCGACGATCGCGTTCTCGATGGGAATGACCCCGACCGCGGCGCGCGCGCCGGCTACGGCCGTCGCCATCTCGCGAAAACTCGGGAGACCCACGGTCGGCATCTCGATCCCGTGTTCGCGCAAAAAGTGCCCCAGCACCAGCTGCGAGTAGGCTCCATCGACTCCTTGGTAGACCGCTGTCATGAATTTGCCCCTGGTTGGAAAAAAAGAACGAGTCCCCACTTCGGCGGGGACTCGTTCGTGCATTTTACGCGTGTTCTGCGGCTTCTTGCCGGCCAGCCTTATGCGTGCGCGAATCCCCTTGGGCCTTGGAGGCCAAAGTAGTAATACCAAAACGCGTAGCTAAAGCGGTGCACAGTCACGTTGCGGCTATGCAATCACATCCCGGCGGGGGCTGTCAAGCCGCCGGGCTAGGAATCGAGGACTTTGCGCAGCTCGGCGGCGATTTCGGTGCGGCTATACCCGCGGTGACGAAGTGAATCGACGAAGCGAAGGGCCGAGTCGGCAAGGGCGCTGGAACGAGCGCGGCGATCCGATGCGGGCGTTTTGCTCGCGACGCGCGTCCCGCGCCTTCCCTCGCTCACGAGCCACCCCGCGTCCGCAAGATCCGCATAGGCCCGCGCGACCGTGTTGGGCGCGACACCGAGATCGCCCGCGAGTTGCCGCACCGTGGGAAGAGGCGCGCCGGGAGCGAGCGCCCCGCGCTCGATTGCTGCGCGAATCTGCTCGAAGATCTGCTGGTACGGCGGCGTCTCGATCTGTGGATCGACCGCGATCAGCGCCTCGTCAGACATCTTCCTAACGAAAGACCACGAGCGCCCGGTGCCACAGCAGTGGGATGACGAAGCCGCACCAGGCGCCGAAAACGAAGACGTAGGCGATCGTATGGAGTGGGGTCCCGGGGGCTTCCGGCGCGACCATGCCGGCAAAAACCAACGGCACACCCATTCCGACGGCGAATAATCCGAGCACGCGACAGCGACGAAGGCGATTGTCGACGTAGAGTTC